>WFSE01000074.1 GCA_015486135.1 Lentisphaeria bacterium | reverse complement strand
TTATAACCGATGGCAAGTTGCATGAAGTTTTTAAGGCGCTTGAAGCCCGGGAGATAAAACCAAAACAGGGGATATTTTTTGATGGGCAGATTTTTGACGCCTATGTTTTTGTGGCGGACTTAATCAAGTCGGCCAATGAATCCATTGTCCTGATTGACAATTATGTTGATGAGACAGTGTTGACTTTGCTTGCCAAACGAAAGAAAAACACCAGTGCGACGATTTATACCAAGAACATCAGCAAACAACTGCAGCTAGACTTGAAAAAACATAATCAGCAATACTCGCCTATCAAGATAAAGACACTCAAGCAAGCGCATGACCGCTTTTTGATTCTGGATGATAAGACCGTTTACCATATAGGTGCTTCCTTAAAAGATCTCGGGAAAAAATGGTTTGCCTTTTCCAAAATGGATAAAGAGGGAATGGCATTGGTCGGGAGATTGGGAATCGGTGAGTCTGTGAGTCCGTAAGGCCGTAAGTCGGTAAGATGCAAGAGAGAAGAAGAGATTGCCTCGCAAAGACGCGGAGATCGCGGAGAAAGAGGGGGAGAATTCACCACCCGCTTCGCTGGAGACACAGAGATAGGGAGAAGAGAGAAGACGGAGATGCATGAAATAAACAGCAACCTTCGGTTCCTGATTATTTCATCCATGACCTTATTGGAGAGAAAGAGAGGAGAAAAACTCTGTGTTTACTCCCAAATAGAACATCGATGGAACGGGAGACAGTCGGAGACTGGAGTCCGTTCCGGCGATCTCATCTTCTCTGAACCTCCGTGTCTCTAGCGTAGCGGGTGGTTGGAAAGGACGGAAGAAAATTCGAATTTGTTCCCGCCTTTGGATGCTTATGGCGTGGCGAGTCGGACTAACGGTTTTACAGACTCACGGACTCACGTCTTTCTTTGCGTTCTTTGCTTCTCTGCGAGGAGTGGGAGGCGGGTGGAGCGGTGATCGGTTATCGGTAGGTCGGTGAGAGGTTGCCTCGAAAGACGCGGAGGTCGCGGAGGGACTATTGGATAGTTAGGGCTTGCTGAAAAAGTCGGAAACGTGTCGATGATTAGGCGACGAGCCGCTCCTTCCGTTCGCTATGCGAACCCTGCGGGCTTTGCGGAAGGACGCTTCGCGCCTGCTGGATATAGGTGCCCCAGCGAAGCGAAGGGCACCCTTAAATCACACGAACGTGTGTCGCGGAATTGGCAAGTGTCTCAAATCTTTAGTCGGATCCAGGGGTTTTGGGAGAATCGCTCCCAGAACCTTGGAGACGACACCGCTAAAACGGGACTTAACTCTATGAAAATAAAGCACTTGCCAATTATTCAGCGAGTCCTAGTTATGGTTAGGATATTAATAGCGCTGATTTGTCTTGCGTTCGTCGTGTCGTGCGGCGACGAGCGCGGAAACTCCAATTTCGCCAATCCCGCGAGGAAGGCGCGTTACGCCTCGGGCCCGCTGGTGGTGGGTGTCGCGATTTCCGCGGAGGAGATTCCTCTTTCCGGATTTCTCCGTATCGAGGTCTCGGTGGAGTATCCCTCGGGCGCTCGTTTGTCGGAACACGGACTGCCGCCTGAAATCAAAAACTTCGCGCTTCTCGAAAGCGTTGATTCCCGGCCGGAACTTCTTCCCGACGGATTGACGCGTAAGGTCCACCGATTCGTTTTCGCCCCGGACATTCCGGGGGATTACGATATTCCCCCCATGCGCTTTTCTTTGGAGGGAAGTGGCGCTCCGGTGGAGGTGGAGACAAAGCGGGAGCGCGTCGTTGTGACATCCTCGTTGCAGGAAGACGCTACACCCGCGGATATCGCGCCGGATATCCCGGTGGCGCCCTCCATATCTTCGCGCTTGGGCGTATGGGGCGCGGTAACGGCGCTTTTGGTGTTGGCCGGCGCCATCGTCGCCGTATCTTTCCGGAGGCGTAGGCGATGAGATTCGATTTTCCACAAGCGTTCTTTCTTCTGGCGGCGTTGCCGGTGCTCGCCTGGATCCAGATCGCATGGCGGCGTAAATCGGCCGTGGTGTTTTCCGACCTCTCGTTGTTCGCGAGTTCCCCGAAGACCTGGCGGCAAAGACTTGTGTTTTTGCCTCCTCTGCTCGAGCATCTCGCTTTGGTTGCGTTGATATGCGCCCTGGCGCGCCCCCGAATCAAAACCGAAACCAAGCGGATGGAACGCGAGGGAATCGCTATCGAACTGGTTGTGGACGTATCGAGCAGTATGGACATCAACATCAAATTCAAGGACAAGCAATCGACGCGGATGGAGGTCGCTAAACGGGTCGTCGAGGAGTTTATCGCAGGAAACGGCGAAAACCTGAAGGGCCGTCCGGACGACCTTGTCGGGATAATCACGTTCGCGCGTTACGCGGACACCATATCGCCGATTACGCTAAGCCACGACGCATTGGTTGATATGGTGAAGGATATCACGATAAACGACAGGCCGAACGAGGACGGCACCGCCTACGGCGACGCCGTGGCTCTGGCTTGCGCCCAACTGAAAAATCTTTCCAAGCGGAAGATGTGGAAGAATATAAGAAGCAAGGTTGTCGTTCTATTGACCGATGGTGAGAACAATTGTGGCGCCCATCTGCCGTTGCAGGCGGCGGCTTTGGCCGCCAAATGGGGCATCCGAGTCTATACAATCTCGATACAGGAGGTCGAGCGGCCGAAGGCGGTTGACACGCCCCGGGGACGTTTCCTGGCGCCCAGACCGCTCTCCGACAGCGACAAGGTATTGAAGGAGATGGCGGAGAAAACCGGGGGCATTTTCCGCAGGGCGTATGATTTCGACTCGCTGCAGGCGGTTTACCACGAAATAGACTCGATGGAGAAAAGCAGAATGACGACGGTGGTTTACAAGGATTTTTGCGAGGCGTTCGAGTATTTCGCCGTCGCCGCCATGATCCTGATATTTCTTAAGTATCTTCTTCAAGCGACGGTATTGAGGGTGGCGCCATGAGTGGATTGGAATTCCAGAAACCGGAGATCCTTTGGGCTTTGCCCTCGGTTCTCCTCTACGCGGCCCTTTTCGTGTGGAGGAACGCGCTGGCCAAACGGGACGTGCGGCGGTTCGCCGGCGCCGAGGAAGGATGTCCTACTTTGACCGGGGCGGTGAGGGGGCTAGCGCGCCTGGACCTGTTCAAACTGCTTTTGTTGGTGTGCGCTTTGGTGTCGGTCCTGTTGGCTTTGGCTCGGCCGACCTATGGGAAAAAGACCAGGCGTCTCCAAGGGGAGGGACGGGACGTTGTTTTCGTTTTGGACGTGTCGAACAGTATGATGTCGAGAGACATCACCCCGAACCGATTGGAACGGTGCAAACTCTGGATAAAGGATTGCCTGTCGGGATTTACCACGAACCGCGTCGGGTTGGTGATTTTCGCGGGTTCCGCGTCAATAAAGGTCCCTCTGACCCGCGATTACGAGTTCCTCCGTTCCACCTTGGGGGGAGTCGATCGCTGGAGCGTTTCTCAGGGAGGGACTAGGATGGGCGACGCAATCCTAAAGGTCTGCGACAAGATATTCACCGCCTCGAGTCCGAACGCCAAGGACGTGATTCTCTTTACCGATGGCGGCACGCAAGAGAAGGATATTTCAAAGGCTATCAAGGCGCTCAACAAGGGGAAGGTGAAGCTGATTGT
>WFSE01000073.1 GCA_015486135.1 Lentisphaeria bacterium | reverse complement strand
GTAATCGGTAAGCGGTAAGCGGTAAGCGGTAAGCGGTAAGCGGTAAGCGGTAAGCGGTAAGCGGTAAGCGGTAAGCGGTAAGCGGTAAGCGGTAAGCGGTAAGCGGTAAGCGGTAAGCGGTAAGCGGTAAACGGTGGTCGGTAAACGGTGGTCGGTGAGGTGGAGGAATGGGCTATGTATGCGAAATCAGCGAAAGAATTAGAAGTATATAAATTGGCTTATGAACAAGCTATGGATATTTTTCAATTGTCTAAATATTTTCCGGCAGAAGAAAAATATTCGTTGACGGATCAAATTCGTAGATCATCAAGGTCAGTTTGCGCTAACTTGAAAGAAGCTTGGTCGAAACGGAGATACATTGCGTATTTTACAAGTAAAATAACCGACTGTGATGGGGAAAATGCGGAAACGGCTACTTGGATTGATTTTGCAAAGGACTGTCAATACATTAATGCGGAAGTTTATAATAGACTCGTGGTAAGAAATGAAAGCATAGGTAAAATGCTTGGCAACATGATTAATAAAGCTGAAAAGTTTTGCAAAAACTAAACCTCCCACCGATCACCGATCACCGATCACCGATCACCGATTACCGATTACCGATTACCGATTACCGAAACATGCCTTGGTTTGAAAAATACATTCTCGATAACGATTCCGTTTTCATCATAGCCGAAGCTGGAATCAACCACAACGGCGACTTGGACACCGCCAAGCGCCTAGTGGACGCCGCAGCAGCCGCGGGGGTTGACTGCGTAAAATTCCAGACATTTTCGTACGGGGCGAGCGAGTCCAAACACTCGATCATGCCGGGCTACTTCGCCGGCAGGGAACATTTCTCCACTAAAAAAGAGTGGTACGATTCGATTTTCCTTTCGGAGGAGGAGTTCGCGGAATTAAAGCGGCATTGCGAAAAACGCGGCGTGGCGTTTCTGTCCACCGCTTGCGATGTGTATGGATTGGAGGTTCTGGTCAATATCGGCGCCGAATGCGTGAAGATCGCCTCGGCGGATGTGAACAACGACTATCTTCTAAAGCGCGTGGGAAGGACCGGACTCCCCGTCATACTCTCCACGGGTATGTCAACGATTGAGGAGATAGACCACGGAGTTCAGACGCTACGAAACAACGGGACATCGCAATTAGCGATAACCCATTGCACATCGCAGTACCCCGCCCCGTTCGACAGCCTGAATCTAAAGGCGATATTGACCTTAAAAGAGCGACACAAGGTACCCGTCGGATTCTCCGACCATACGATGGGGCACGAAGCCGCCATCGCCGCGGTGGCTCTTGGATCGAGAATAATCGAAAAGCATTTCACCCTTGACAGGAAACTTCCAGGTGTCGATCAGGCGGCATCCATAGAGCCTTCGGAAATGGAGCAACTCGTCAAGGCGGTGCGCAATATCGAAAAGGCGCTAGGCGATGGCGAAAAGACCGTGGCGGCAGCCGAGAAGGAAAATGCAGCAAGCATGCGACGAAGCCTGATGGCAGCGCGCCCCCTCAAGGCTGGAACGGTACTAGGCGAAAACGACATCACGGCTAAAAGACCCGGCACCGGCATGCCGCCATCAAAACTTGATAACGTGCTCGGAAAGAAATTGAAAGTCGACATGAACTATGAGGACCTATTCTCGGAGGATATGTTACGGTAAGTCCGTGATTCCGAGCTACCGTAATGCCGACTAACAGATTCACGGACTCACGGACTCACGGACTCACAGACTACACTACCTACAATATCTACATGGTTAAAATCTTTTCCCACCATGTAAGGAGTGTAGGGGATGTAGAGGAGGAAGCACTAAATCCGAAATGAGAAACTCTAAACAAATTCAAAACACAAATGACTCAAATTCAAAATGGACTCGAAATAAGGTTGCAAACATGCTTGATGATTCGGGTTTCGAGCATTTAAATTTCTGAAAATTCGAATTTATCCTGCTTCGCAGTTGCGTCGCATTGCTCGGCTAGGTTTCGGATTTAGGATTTAGAGTTTCGGATTTGCTCTCTCTGCGCCCTTTGCCTCTCTGCGAGGGAATAAAAAAAGAAATCGCCTCGCGGAGACGCGGAGGGCGCAAAGACCGAGAGGAATAGTGGCGAGGGATTAGCAAATTTAAGGATAAAGACGAATGAAGTGGATAAAAAAGATTTTCAAAAAGATTGCGGCGTTTTTCACTGGCGGTGGAAAGCGCGACAACGATGACATCTATCCGATGTGGTAACACTTGGAGGAAGACTGTTTTGTACGATAGGTTTAAAAGCGACGCGTTCGACTCGGAAGGAATCGGACACAAGATAGAAGCCGACATCAAGGATGGACGGTTGCTGGGCTATACGTTCCACCCCCTTTCCGATTGGCGTTCGACACCCAATATGGTCCTGGACACTATCGAGACGAACGCCTATGGATTGCGTTCGCAACACCCGCCATTCTCCCAAGAAGGCTCAAGTCGTTGCTTGCTCATTGGCGGTTCTTTCGCCTGGGGCTTTGGCGCGTCCGCCAACACAAGGACCCCGGCGTATCAACTCGAGGCGTTATGCGGCCGCGACAACCGTCCCATGGATTTCGTATGCTGCGCAGACCAAGCATTCACCAGCGTCCAAGAGCTCAAGTCGTTCATATTCGCAGTAGATGAATTGCGTCCCGACTACGTCATATGCGTAACCGGGCACAACGACGTGGGCATGGCATACAAAAACATCTTTAAGAACCACGTGAAATACAAGGATTTCTCGCGTTTCTTCAACTGGGGGATCAAAACAGGCCTTATGCGCGATTCGGGATTCCTAGTTAACCTCCTAAGGTTTCTCGCCAAAGGGTTCAAACGCCGGGAGGATTTCTGGGGGGAGAACATGGAAATGCTCAAGCCCCCCCCCGATGACATCCCCTTGGCCTTGATGCGGCACAAAATAGATGTCATCGCATCCTATTGCATCGCGAAAAAGATAAAAGTCGCCTTTGTCCTACAACCGCTACTTATCTTGAAACGCCAGCACTCCAAAATGGAGATGGAGTGCCTACGAGACGAACCTACGGAAAAAGCGACTTTTTTCAAAGAGCAATTTTCTATTTTTCAAGACTCTTTCGCCAACCGATTCGGCTACGACCACGACAACATCGCGTTTCTGGACACGACAAATTACTTCGACGACCTCCCCGAAAGCATATTTTTCGACACGTGCCATATCACAGACAGAGGATTCGCCATCTGGTCTGAGAAGCTCTTTCAAGACCTGAAAGACCTGAAGTTTTTCTAGCGCCCCGCCGGAAATATTTCATGTGTGAAAATAAAATCAATATTGGTGCCGGCAAGGGCTGGTATAAAGCCGGCTGGGAATCCCTCGAGCGGAAAAAATACGTTTCAAAGGGGCGCCAGCACGTTGGCAAGGCTTGGAACACCAAGCTCCCGTCCAATCATTACGACGCTTTGTTCGCAGGGAACATTCTTGAGCACGTCACTCATTTCAAAATCGAGAGAACCATCGCCGAATTCAACCGAATCTTGAAGACTGGCGGCATCGCCAGAATCACCGTGCCGGACTTGAAAAAAGCCGCAGCGGCGTACGTGAATGGAGATTCCGCTTTCTTCGAAAATGAAAAAGGCAACACAGTGAACCACCTTGGCATTGGAAGCACCTTTATGAACAACATCGTCTCTCCGGGCCACGAGGTTGTGGCTTTCACAAGCGATTTCCGGGAAATGCTTGGATGCTACGCACACACCTACGCATACGACTTCGAGATGCTGAAAATCCTCTTGGAAAAATGGGGATTCGGAAAGATAAGGGAAGCTAAATTTCTCGACTCCTCCATCCCGGATATGCGAGAAGAGCACCATGCCATTCTGAATGGCGAAAAACATGGTGTCTACGACGAAGGCTCGGACGCAGCCATCAAAAAAGACCCCGAAAACAATTTTCTAAGCGGCTTCGACAGCTTCCCGCATAAAACCCTTTTCGTCGAAGCGGAAAAAGTCAAAGACGTTCCGTATTCGCCAGATTTGGAATTTCCCTATCATCGTAATTCTGCATCCATTGACTGTATAAACAAGATAAAAACACGACTATTCCATTTGATATCGGTCTTGGTCGATTTCGTGTTTGTAAAGTCCGGAATATTGACTTGCGCTAAATGGATGAAAAGGGCATTGAGAAAGAAGAGTTAACCCCGCGGAGATCGCGGAGAACACGGCAAAAGACGCGAATCCGCAAGCCCGCAAGAGACTTCCTCGCAAAGACGCAGAGAAAGCGGAGAAAAGAAGAGGTTTCCTCGCAAAGCCGCAAGTAACACATATCGGAAAAGGCAAACAAATTCCAGGACTAGCAACAGCAAGGAAAAACATTCTTTGTTTTGTTGCTTGCGCACAAGCAACGAAACATTCCGGATTTCTCTCTGCGCCCTTTGCCTCTCTGCGAGGGACAAAGAAAGAGAAGAGTTTGCCTCGCGAAGACGCGGAGGGAAATCGTCCGTATGCAGGATAATGAGGTCATTCATCAATAGCATTAAAAGATTCTCTGAGCTAACGCTGGATGATGTTCTAGTCGAAATGCACACCCACTCGACTTGGACCGACGGGGCGGCGTCACCATCCGAAATAGCCGCCACGGCGGAACAACTAGGACTACAGTCCCTGTTTATTACGGATCATGTTAGACGGGAATCGACCTACTGCGAGGAATACATAAAAGAGACATCCCGAATCGCGGCCACGGTCAAGCCTCGCATCACAGTTGGATTTGAAAGCAAGATCGCTGACTACGACGGGAACCTGGACATCTCGAAAGATAACGCCGCAAGAGCCGAAGTGCTAATTGGAACCGTTCATAGCGTTCCCGACAATGATGGATTTCAGCATCCAAGCAGGATGCCCCAAGAACAATTGGAACGAGCCGAATACGAGTTGGCAATGGCGATGCTGGAGGCGAGATCCGCCGACATTCTTGGACACGCTGGCGGAATGTCCCTCGCCCGTTTCGACGAATTCCCCCTCGACTTAATGGAGGAAATAATAGCCAAATCCGCGGCGACGGACGTGGCCTTCGAGATCAACTCCAGATACCATGCCGGGCTCCTGGATTGGTTACTGGAAAAACTTGAAAAATACAACCCAAAGGTGGCGATAGGCTCCGACGCCCATTCCCTGGATGAAGTCGGGACCTGCTCGAAACTTCTCCGGGAACGGCTGTTTGGACGGTGATCAGTGGGCGGTAGGTCGGTAATCGGTAATCGGTAATCGGGAAGAAAGACAAAGAAAAAGATATTACCTCGCAAAGACGCGGAGAACGCAGAGGAAGGCGTGAGTCCGTGAGTCCGTTAGCGGTGAATCGGTCTCTTAGGACAAAGAGAAGACACTAATACTAAAGTTGTACTCGAAAAGAATAGGTCAACTGTTTACGCTTTTGTCCGCAAAAGCGTAAACCTTCGTGAGCTTCGTGCTCTCGGTGGTTAAAAAAACTCTTGATAACATGCTCGTGGACGCACATATTAACACAAGGCCACCCCATAAACTACAGCTCAGTATTTTATCACCACGAAGCTCACGAAGCCCACGAAGATGCCACTTCCGCTCTGCGGAACCGGCATGTTATGGGGAAGAAGAGGAAAGCTCGGCGAGTGGTTGCCTCGCGGAAATCGCGAAGGGAATCAACTCTGCGTCCTTTGCTTCTCTGCGAGGGGATAAAAAAGAGAAAAATTTGCCTCGCAAAGACGCTGAAAATGCGGAGGAAGGCGTGAGTCCGTGAGTCTGTAAGTCCGCCTGTCCTTCCGCAAAGCCCGGCATGTCACGCCGTAGGGTTACCGAAGGCGGAAGGGGTTCGCATAGCGAACGGCAGGATGAATCCGAGCTGCCGCAATGGCGGAAAACCGAAATTCGAAGCCCGAAATGAGAAATTCGAAACAAATTCAAAATGCGAATGACTCAAATCAGAAATAATACTGCAAAAATGCTCTAGGAGCTCGGATTTTGAGCATTTAAATTTTTGAAATTCGAATTTGTTTCGGATTTAGGATTTCTTATTTCGAGTTTCCGAACCTTGTCGAGGAGGCTTAACCCTATGAAAACAAAGCACTTGCCAGTTATTCAGCAGGGCCTAAATGTCGGCGTAACCTGCGTCGGGTCGGTGGTGGGGCAAGGCATTATCCGCTCCCTCCGGAAGGCCAATTTCTCCGACAAGATAAGGATCGTCGGCTTCGACTACTTCGAAGACGTGGCCGGCGCCTCTTGGGTGGACGAGTTCCACACACTGCCCGACTTTCTAAATCCCGAAATCAGCGAACAGGAATATCTGGACGCGCTCACCGCGCATATCGCGGAAAACCGCTTGGCGCTATTGTTTATTGGAATCGGCTTCGAGCTTCCGGTTTTATCCAAAGCGAAGGAAAAAATCGCCGCCGACACGGGATGCGTGGTGGTGGTCAGTCCTCCGGAACTCATAGACACGGCCATGGACAAATACAAAACCTACGAGTTTCTCAAATGCAATGGCCTCGCCCATCCGCACACTTGGCTGCCAGCCGAGAAGGACGCCGTGACGTATCCCGCCATCGTCAAACCTAGACGCGGCACCGGCTCCAAGGGACTTTCCACGGTTCTTGACGCGAATCAGCTGGAAAAAGCGTTGGCCGAGACGGAAAACTCGGTTATTCAAGAGCTAGTCGGCTCGAAAGACGACGAATACACCTGCGGCGTGGTCTATCTCGATGGAGAGGTTAAATCCACCATATGCCTAAGGCGGTATTTGAAAGCGGGTAATACTAATGTCGCTATTCACTCGCCAAACCTCCCAGATGGCCTAGAGGAATACGTGGAGAAAGTGGCGAAGGCGTTCAAACCTTTCGGCCCCGCCAATCTGCAAATCAGAATAGGCGACGATGGTGTTCCGAAACTATTCGAGATCAATCCCCGATTCTCAGGAACGACCGGCACGCGCTCCCTGTTCGGAGTAAACGAGGTGGAAATAGTCGCGGGACATCTATTAGGCCTCCCCATTCCATCCAGAGAACGAGTTTACGGCAAGGTGGTGAAATACCTTGATGAGATACTGTTACCCCAGTAGCACCCGAATTTCGAGCAGCCGGTTTCCGGTGATCGGTGAGCGGTGAGCGGTGAGAAAAAAAAGAAAAAGAGATTGCCTCGCAAAGACGCAGAGAAAGCGGAGAAAGACGTGAGTCGGTAATCGCTAATCGGTGGTCGGTGACTGGTAGGGTCGGTAAGGGGTTTCCTCGCAGAGACGCGGAGAACGCAGAGAAAGATTTTGCCCCTCTACGAGGGACAAAAAAGTATAGTCTCGCAAGATGCAAGTAACTCGTATTGGTATGGGGTTGCAAACAAATTACCAAATCCCAAGTATAGGGAATCCTTGTTTTGTTGATTGCGTGCAAGCAACAAAACAATTCCGGATTGCTCTCTGCGTCCTTTGCCTCTCTGCGAGGGAATAAAAAGAAGAAGTTTTTGCCTCGCAAAGACGCGGATCGAAAGTGAAAAAATATGCCTAATAAATCTGAAATCCTCATAACCGGCGCTGATGGGTGCATCGGACGGCATATCGTCGACGCGCTATCCGGCGAATACGAAATAACCCGTCTGCTTGGGCCCGACTCCGATCCAACCGGGGACAACGATTTTCCCGTGGACCTGACATCAAAAGCCGACACCGACGCGTTAGCAGATAAACTAAATGGCAAAGAGTTCGCCGCGGCCGTGCATCTCGCGTTTATCCTATGCGCCCCAGGCGACTGGAACAATTTCCGATATCTCCACCTGAACAACGCTATATCGGAAAATATGGTCCGCCTGCTGACATCGGATCGGATATCATGCAAGTCCTTAATCAACTTTTCCAGCCTGGCCGTGTATCCCAACCGCAACGGCCTTTTTTCGGAGGACTCCCCAGTCGATCCATCACCCAACACCGAGTGCCTCTATGGCCTTGCCAAATTCAATTCCGAAGTAATATTCAACCGGCTTTTGTCCGACACCCTGACGGTGGTCAACCTGCGGCTCACCCAGGTCTATGGCCCCGGCATGCAAGAGGACCGCATCGTCGGAGCGTTCATCAAGGAGATACGGGAGACCAACACGGTCACCGTATTCGGCAATGGAGAAAGGATTAGCAATTTCATACATATCGACGATGTCCGCAGGGCCGTCGCCACGGTTGTGAAAGCGCCTAAAGCCGGCACATACAACCTTGGATGCCATCGAAACATCTCATACTTGGAATTGGCGGAAAAAATAGCGGAAGCCCGCGGGAATCGCGATACCCGCGTCAATACGGAGGACAAGGGCGTAAGGGCGAAAGCGGAGATAGACACGTCGAAATTCGAACGGACCTTTGGGATGGCATGCTCCCAAGAGGGGTTCTAAATAGGGATTACTGAACAAGTAAGAAACGTGCCGAGCCTCCGGCTCCGCGAAAGTCAAGAATTTAACCATGTAGGTATTGGATTTATCTCTGTGGTGAAAACAGTCTTAAAAAAACGCTCACGGACGCACATATCAACACAAGGCTACTCCATAAATGACAGGTCAGCATTTTAAGAAATTCACCTCACCACGAAGGACACGAAGTGCACGAAGATGCCGCTTCCGCTCCGCGGAACCGACATGTTGTGGACGAATAGAGAAACTCCGCGTTCTCTGCGTCTCTGCGAGGCTACCTCTTAACGACCTACCGATCACCGATTACAGACTCACGGATCATTCCCTACAATTTCTACATGGTAGAAAACATTTAACTCGACAAGAATTAAGCACTTGCCGATTATCTAGTGAGATATAAAGAGGGATTCTAATGTCAGACACCGAAATAAAAACAATTATCATCCTGCGTTCTGCCGATCTGGCGGCGACACGGGACGCAGTCACCGCCGTAGCGGAAAAATTTCCAAACGCCCAGATAACCCTATTGACGCAAAAAACAGTGGAAGCGGCGCTACGGAGTTTGCTTCCTCCAACGATATCGCTCGAACGCTTTCCATACAAAGACTTCAATCTCGCCGTCCCGCCCTCGGCGACCAGTGGAATCCCCGCATGCGACCTCGCCTTGTCGATATATAAGAACACCGGCGAAGGATACGAGGAGGTAGACGCGTTCCTCGCAAGCCATATCAGAGCGAAATTCCATGGAGGGATTACCGACTCCCTCGAAATCAAGTATCGCCCTCTCTCCTCCGACGAGTGCGAACGGCTGATTGACATGGGACTCTCCTTGTTGCACGGTGGGAGCAAATTGGCAAAATCCCGCTCCGCAGAATTCACCCAGCGTCATTGTCCGGAATCCAGCGCAGTCGTCCTCTCAGGTGATTCAGAGATTTCAATAGACAACGGCGGCAAATTCGAGATAGCGGACGAGACAATATGCCGCTTCGGTTACATCCAGCCGGAATGGTGCGGAGTCCGCGACGACGGGAAAGCCGTGGCTCGTATCCAAAACGGCGCTACGATGGTCGTCGAGGGGAGTTGCAATTTTATGAATGGCGTGAAGATCAATCTTTTCAAGGATGCCGTATTCAGGATAGGATTGGGCTCGTATGTGGGCTTCAATTCCCGAATATTTGCGGAAAGCGCAATTTCGATAGGCGAGAATTGCGCCATATCCTGGGATGTGGAAATAATGGATACCGATTTCCACAGGATCAGTCTGGCGGACAAGGATATTGGACGCTCGGATGTCATAATCGGGAACTCGGTTTGGATCGGCGCCGGAGCTAAGATTCTAAAAGGCGTGACACTTGGGGACAACGTGTTGGTCGCCGCCCATGCCGTTGTGGCGAAGTCCTTTCCGCCAAACGCCATTGTCGCTGGGAATCCAGCCAAGCTTATCGGAGAGAGGAAAGATCATATCAGAGTTTGACAGTGAATTCCTAAAGACGTGAGTCCGTGATTCCGTGATTCCGTGATTCCGTGATTCCGTGAGTCCGTGAGTCCGTGAGTCCGTGAGTCCGTGAAGCGGCAAGAGGAAAGAGGGAAGAGGTTGCCTCGCAAAGGCGCGGAAAACGCGGAGCAAAAACCTAATTACCTACAGTATCTACATGGTTAAATTCTTTTTTTCTACCATGTAGGAATTGTAGGGGATGTAGGTTAGCCTGTTAGTCCGACTCTCAGACTCACCGATTACCGACAACCGATTACAAAGCCTGTGAGGCCTTTTCGAACAGGCGCCAAATAAGGAGAAATACGTAATGGAACAGATGAAATTGCAGGAACTTTTGGAAGTGACAATGAAGGAGGAGTTGGCCCGCTACGAGTGCATAAAGAATCGAAGCGCCGTTTGCCCGGTTCCTCCCAACCACATATACGTGGAGCCAACCAACAAGTGTTTTCTGAAATGCGTGATGTGCACCCCCAAAGAGATCCGGGGCGAACCTGGCGAAATGCCTTTCGAGCTCTGGGTCAAGATCGTTGACTCCCTAGCGAAATACAATATCAAATCGCCAATCAATCTGATTGGACGCGGGGAACCATTGGTCAACCGTAGGTTGCCGGACTTCGTTCGATACGCCACGGAAAAAGGGCTGGAAACGGCAATTATATCAAATGGCGTTATGCTTACCGAAGAATACGCCATAGAGCTCCTTGATGCGGGAATGAAAAAAATTCAGTTCTCCCTGCATGCCCATAGCGATGAAACCTACAAAAAAGTCACTGGCGTAGATGCCTATGAAAAGGTGAAGAACAACCTGCTGGGTCTCCTCAAACTCAACAAGGAACGCTACAACGGCAAATGCTACATCAATGTCATGGGTGTCGAATCCCATATCAACCGGCACGAAAGTGAAGAGTTCGTGAAATACTGGCAAGAACAAGGTGTCGACAGGGCGTTTGTAACCCCAATATATTCGATTCAGGGTGACAGCAACCTAGCGGACGAAGCGATCGAAAAGATAGAGGAGAAAACAGGCGCTCCATTATCCAAGACCAGACACAAGGGATGCGCGTATCCCTGGTTTTTCATGAGCTTCCGTCAAGACGGCACGATTAATCCCTGCCCTTATGATTTCAAAACCCAATTCAACATAGGAAGCGTCTACGACGACGATTACGATCTGATGAAGGTATGGAACAGCGACGCAATGATCAAATTCCGTGAAAACCATCTCAACGACGACTATTCCTTCTGTTGGTCGGTAAACTACAACTGCGAGGAATGCGAAGTCCCCCTCGCCCCGCACACATACAAGGGACTGGATCAATATGTGGATGATTTTCACATTGTGTTCTCAAGGGAATTCGCCCCCGTCCTAAAGGCGGCGGCCTTGGCGGACAACATGAATGGCGAGTAAAACAGTAGTCGTAACAGGCGCGTCCCGCGGCCTTGGCTTGGCCTTGACCACTCGTCTTTTGGCGGATGGGTTCGCAGTTATAGCGACGCGTCGCTCCCCATCGCCGGAATTGACGGCCTTGGCGGAGAAATACGCCAAACTAACGTTGATCGAGGTCGAGTTTGAGCGTCCCGCTGAAGCGGCGCGGTTGTTAGCCAAGGCGGTGGGGGACTCCCCATTGGATCTGCTTATCAACAATGCGGCGATTCTTTTGAAAGATGAATCACTGGGCTCGTTGGATATCGGAAATATTAGAAAAGTGTTCGATGTGAACACGTTCGCGCCGGTTCTTGTATCTCAAGCCCTCCTCCCGGCCCTAGGGAAAGCGTCCAATCCGAAAATCGTCAATATCTCCTCCGACTCCGGGATTATAGGCGGGGTCAGGAGCTTCAACGGATTATATACGTACAAAGCCTCGAAAGCCGCGCTGAACATGTTTTCCCGCGTAATGCGCCTGGAGCTAAAAGAGCGGGGCGTGGATGTGCTGGCCGTGCACCCCGGGTGGATGCGGACGGACATGGGAGGTGCGGACGCTACGCTATCCCCGGACGATGCGGCGAAAGCTATATTGGAGGCTATCAAAACGTATCCCGACAGCGGCGGCGGGTTTATTAATTGGCAGGGAGAAGAGATGGAGTGGTAGGACAGTGGGATCGGTGATCGGTAATCGGTAATCGGTAAGCGGTAAGCGGTGAACGGTAGGTCCGTAAGAGATAGCCTAGCGAAGACGCGGAGAACGCGGGGAAAGACGTGAGTCCGTGAGTCCGTGAGTCCGTGAGTCCGTGAGTCCGTGAGTCAGTGAATCGGTAGTCGGTAGTCGGTAATCGGTAGGTCCGTAAGAGACAGCCTCGCAAAGACGCGGAGTCCGCAGAGAAAAAACCTATGTTATCTACAATATCTACATGGTTAAACTCTTCTTCTCTACCATGTAGGACATGTAGAAGATGTAGGGAGAATGTCAGAAGTCACGAAGAATGATATTCATATCATCCACATGTTTTGAGTTCGGCTTCTTGGATATCCCATCGAAGCTGTCCGACTCGCCGTTAATCAACGTAGAGTTCAGCGGGGGCAACGCCTTCGCCCCGCTCGACGCAGTGAGGCGTTGTCTAGACGACCTTGTCGCGCGGGGGCTCGGGATTCGCATCCATAACTATTTTCCGCCACCACGGGAAAGCTTTATTTTCAACATGGCTTCACCCGATTCCAGTCAAGCGGAACTATCGATTAATTTGGCACGTCAAGCCATAGACCTCTGCGCAGAATTCGGGATTCCCTATTATTCCCTGCACCCAGGTTATTTGCGCCACGGAGGAGTGGAAAAACCCGACGGCCATTTCGCCTTCGCTCCAGATGCAAATGTGGATTACAAAACCGCGCTGAACGCGTTCAACACCAATTTCAAGGCAATTCTGGATTACGCCACGGACAAAAACGTCGCATTGGCGATAGAAAATCTGTTTCCCAGGGACGGTGTCCAAGACTCCCTCAACAACACGTTCGACGAGTTAAAGGAGCTTCTCTCGGACCTCCCAAGCCGAGTGGGAATACTTCTAGACCTTGGACATTTGAATATCGCGGCGAATCATTTTGGTTTCAACAGGCTAGACTACATCGATGGAGTAAAAACGCAATTTGGCGACCGGCTATTCGAGGTCCATGTCTCCGGCAACGATGGACTCACGGACCAGCACCTGCCATTGCGGCAAGACGATTGGCAGCGTGAAATATTGAAATCTTTGGGAACTTTGCCCGGTGCCACAGGCGCAGGAGTGGATATAGCATTGGAAGCCAGAAACCTTCCGTTAGATAATATCGTGGAAAGTTTAGAGTTGTTACCATGTAGGTAATGTAGGAAGTGTAAGTCGGTGATCGGTGAACAGTGATCGGTGATCGGTAATCGGTGATCGGTAATCGGTGATCGGTAATCGGTGATCGGTAATCGGTAATCGGTGAGCGGTAGGTTGGTAAGAGATTACCTCGCAAAGATGCGGAGAACGCGGAGAAAAATGTGAGTCCGTAAATCTGTTAGTCCGTTTCACACGGCGGCTCGGAATCACAGAATCACAGAATCACGGACTCATCCTTCCGTTCTCTCTGCGAACCCTCGCGGGCTTTGCGGAAGGACTTTCAGCGGACTCACGGATTCTCGGATTCACGGACTAACAGACTCACGGACTAACAGGCTCCCACTAGCCATTAGAAAGGAGAAACTATGGATTACGCTTTGAAACACATGACATTCACTACCGATGCCACAATGAGTGAAGCCATGGACTGCTGTCTCAACGGCGGCAAGAAAGTAGCGTTCTGCGTCGACAACCAAGGTGAATTGAAGGGGTTGCTGACAGAGGGAGATATCCTCAGGGCTTTCAGAAACGGCGCCACATTGGACATGAAGGCGTTGGATTTCATCAACTCCAATCCCATATCCGTATCCG
>WFSE01000072.1 GCA_015486135.1 Lentisphaeria bacterium | reverse complement strand
GGTTTTGGGAGTCTGCGACCAAGCGGAGCGAGGGGAGCCTTCAAAACACACGAACGTGTGCTGCCAAAACCTTGGAGACGACACCACTAAAAACAGATATAACCCAATAATTATTAAGCGCTTGCCAATTATTCAGTGAGCCCTATATTATTAGCACCTTCTTGCCCGTGAGCTCGTTCATCCTCAACGCGCTCGAACAACGCTTCAGCGTCGCCATGTCGTGCTCCTTTTTCCCCCCTTCCGGCGGCTTCATCAAATCTAGATGCCGGATGAAATTCGTCCGGATGTCGACGAGGTACAAATGCCCCGTGGGATACACTTTCCCGTCCACGGGGGCGTCGTGCGTCGCATGCCCGTGGGAGTGCCCGTCCCCCGCGTGGACGGCGAAATTGCCTGATTCCGGAATATCGGCCAATGGATCCGGCTGTCCAGGCGAATACAGCGAGATGAGCCGCTCGTTCACGCCACGGGTGTACTCGAGCCTCCTCTCGCTCGACAAAGCGGTGAAGAAATTCCTGACGGTGAGGTTGTCGTTTCGAAAATGGTTCTTGATTTTCTGGACGAACGTCCCTGCCGATGGGGTGAGCGAGAAATTCGCGTTCCAGGGGCCTTGACGATTGAATCACAGGCAGGATGCGGGGGCCGAATAGGGGGATGCCGGGGCGAAATCAACCCTTGCGGAAAAGGCGCTAAAGGCCGCCCCCAAGGGGCGATTTCAATGTTTTTTTGCCACAAAACAGCACAACGTTGATTCCTAATTATTAATTAGCCGTTTCCAGCATGCTCAAATATCAATGTTTATCCAACCTCCTTGGGATCCAGGGAGCTTCTGAGGCTTTTCCCGGAGGACATAATTCACCTGTCCCTAATCTTGCTAATCTTGCCTAATCCTGGAGTCGGCTTTTTGGGAGCTTGGCAATTACTTATGAGGCTTTACTTTAGTTATATGAAAGACACTATTGGCGAGTTGCCGGGATTTGACGATTTTTCTCCAGATGCCATGATAGGCGCAGTGGAGGATGCTGTGGGGGAGTCATTCACTGCTTTGGCATCCCCGTTGCCAAGTTATATAAACCGAGTTTTTGAGTTTATGTCCGTGGATTCCACTAGGTATGTGGCTAAGTTTTATCGTCCTGGGCGTTGGAGTCGCGCCGCTATAGAGGAAGAGCACGAGTTTGTATTGGACTGCGCTGCCGATGAGATTCCCGTGGTGCCACCGTTGGAGTTGCGCTCCGGGCGCACCTTGGGCGAGGTGGATGGGATTAGTTTTGCCGTGTATCCCAAGCGCTCGGGGAGAGAGATGGATTTGGACACCGACGAGGCGTGGTTTAGGCTGGGGTCATTGGTTGCCCGTATCCACAATGTAGGTGCTCGTAAGGAGTCGCGTTGCAGATTGTATCTTCGTCCTGAGTCCACAACGTTGGAGGAAATACGTTTTCTTTTGGAGGGGGGATTTGTTCCTAAGCGTATGGGGGGTAGGTTCGAGAAGGTTTGCGAGGCTATACTCGCCGCCGTCACGAGACTGTTCGACGGATTGGAGTACATTAGGATACATGGCGATTGTCATCGAGCCAATATTCTGGAGCGTCCGGGCGAGGGCTTGATGGTGATAGATTTCGATGACATGATGGTGGGGCCACCGATCCAGGATCTGTGGCTTTTGCTACCGGCGAGGGCTGATTGTTGTAGGAGGGAGATTGGTCTTTTGCTTGACGGGTACGAGATGTTCAGGGAATTCGACTGCGTGTCCTTACGGCTTATCGAGCCATTGCGGGCGATGAGGATGATATATTTTTTAGCGTGGTGCGCCCGGCAGTCTGGCGACTACAATTTCCAATCCAGATTGCCTGGCTGGGGGGAGGACGCTTTCTGGATGTCGGAGATAGCTGATTTGGAAGCTCAATTGGGGGCGATACGAGAGGCGGATTCTATTCTTGCCGGGCGTGATGAATCGACCGAGTACTCGGGGCGGATACTTACTGAACATTGATGTCGTCACGCCACGGCGAGTGAAGCGATATTCAGGAGTTCTGGGGGCGTTTATGGGCAACATATTACGGTTGGACTTTTTCACTTTTTCCTATGTCGGTTTTTTTGTTGGGATGGTGTGTTTGGTCACAGCCGTCCATATTCTTTTGAACAAGCATGAAGAGCCGGTTAGCGCGGTTATGTGGCTAGTGTTGGTGTTTTCGTTTCCAGGCGCCGGGGTGTTGCTCTACGTTTTATTCGGAATCAACCGAATTCGCACACGGGGGATGAAAGTGCGTTATTCCAGCGAGCGAATGCGGGGTGAATTGCGAGCCGAGTGCGAGAGTCCTGATGCGAATGGTGGCGATCTAAAGGCTTTGGCGAATCTTCGCTTGGAGGAGCGCGAATTCAAGATTGGCGCTACAAGTGGAGTTTATCCAGCTCACGATAGTTTTCTTGACAGGGCGCTGCCCGAGACCAAACCGCTGAGGGGGAACAGTGTGGATTTGCTGTTGGATGGCAGCGAGGCTTATCCCGCTATGCTGGAGGCGATGGAGGCTGCGGAGCGTTCCATACATCTCCAATCGTATATCATCACGAACGACTCCGTTGGCAGGGAAGTGTTGCGGGTATTGAGGCGGAAGGCTGACGAGGGGGTTGCGGTCAAGATTTTGTATGACAAGTTTGGCAGTTTTCCCGCTGTAGCGTCGCGTTTTTTCGCCGCGTGTATTCGTGGAGCCACCAACATGGAGGCGCGTGCGTTCGCCCAAGCGGTTCCGTGGGGGATTCAATTGCGAAACCACAGGAAGCTTTTAGTAGTGGATGGGCGTCTGGCGTTTATTGGGGGGATTAATATCAGCGCCGACAACGACCGGGAAAAGGCTCGGCGCAACAAATATATACACGATATGCACTGCCGGGTGGCCGGCCCTGTTGTCAGCGGATTACAGTTTGCGTTTTTAGTGGATTGGCACCATGTTTCCGGCGCGTCGGAGTCGGAGTTGCTATGCGAGGATAATTTTCCGTTGTTGAAGGAAGAGGGGGATTCCGTCGCCAGGGTGGTGGCATCCGGTCCGGGGCAATGCGACGGGGCCTCCGAGAAGCTTCATATGGCTGCCACGGCGACAGCGACGCAATCGCTTTGGCTAGCCACTCCGTACTTTGTTCCCGACAAATCTTTTCTCAAAGCGTTGGCGGCGGCGGCTATGCGTGGTGTTGATGTGCGCATAATGGTTCCGGCTCGGAACAATCATTGGTATGTGCAATTGGCGACTCGCAGCTTGTATCCGTTTCTTCTCGATTCCGGAGTCAGGGTATACGAGCGCGAAGGTGAATTTTTCCATGCCAAGGCAACTCTTGTAGATAGGAAATGGGCCAAGATGGGGTCGAGCAACTGCGATGTAAGAAGTTTTCGATTAAATTACGAGTTGGATTTGGTGGTGGAAGGGGGCGAGTTTATTTCCGTTTTGGAGTCACAGTTTAAGCGCGAGTTCACAATGTGCAGGGAGGTTGTGGCAAAGGATGTGGAATCTAAGAGTGCTTGTTCGAAGTTGGCGGAAAACTTCTGCGCGCTGTTCACTCCGGTGTTATGAACACCAATCTGTTTGCGATTTCTCGGCACGCCCTAAAATAATTGAATTTCTCTAATCCAAGGTGGTTTTTCCCCTTTGGGGCATATCAGATTGAATTTAAGGAATTGGAACGTCGCTGGTTTGATGTTGGATGTGTACCCGTTTTTAGGTGGTGGCGTTTTATTTTCCGACATATCCACGATGGTTCTCCAGGTTTTTCCGTCGTTCGATATGTCTATCGTGTATCTAACTGGTTTCTTCCTATTTTTTCCGTATGCGGCGAAGACTTTGATCGCAGCCACTTTTTTCGGGCCGCGCAGATCCAATTTCAGCCAAGCGTTTTTGCGGACATTTGAAAACCAGCCGCGCCGTTCCGAGGTGTCTCCATCGATGGCGTTTGCCGCCTTCGTGTTTTCTTGGTGGCCCTCGCTAGAGCATGTTACGATGGCGTTTTCAGCTTTGGATTCCCTCCCGAAGCGCTCTATGTACAGTTTTTCTATAAGTTTTTTATCGCGTATGATGTTGGGGGCTTCCACCTCTACGGCTTGGTCTTTTTCCGCCATTCTTCTGTAAAACTCTTTTTTGAAAGCCCTACGGAAGAGCTCGAAGCTCAATGGGGCGGGGGGATGCTTTTCTTCGTCGGGGAGGATAAATGGTTTGGATTTGGGGGTGGAAGAATAGCTTTCTTCGCCACCATTGACGAATGGGTATTCGCACCGGTACTCTTTCAGAATGCTTTGAAAGGTGCCTTTGTTGGTGTTTGGATTGATAGTCCAAGACAATGAAATCTTTCTGGTGTCCGGGGAGAGGAATATATTGTTGCCGTCCAATGTGGCCTTGCCATCGGTTGCCGCGATTTTTGCGTTGGTAACGAAGAAGGGGATTCGGAGGACGAATCGCCGAGGCCTCTTGACAAAGTTCGGATTGATAACGATTTCCGCGCCGCTAGGAGTAAAAAGCATTTTCGCGTTGACGATTCCGAATTCCGTCCGGGCGTTTTTAATCTCGAGTTCGTTTCCGGGCTTGGCCCAACATGGTGAGATAAGATTGAACATATGGAGTTCGCGTTTCGACTCGTCGAGCCCGGCATTGCCTCCGAACGAATAGATCATCATGTTACGAATGAAAAACGCGGTTTTCGCGGCGGCCCATGCGTGTGGCGGTGGGCAACTTGGACGCACTCTTCTTGTCCACGGCACGACGAGGTTTTCGAATCCGGCATGAGTGGAGCTGTTGTGGACCAGGACGTTGTAGAAGTCGAACAGGGCCTTTTTCTGGTAGCCCGCCGCCAGGTATTGATGCGCTTGATTTAGAGTGATGTATTCGTGGATATGCATTCCGTTGCGGTATGTCATAACGCCCTCGCGGTATTTTCTATTCCTGATGTAATCGAGGGTGGTGATAACTTTCGGGTCGTTTGGTGCGAGCACTTCGTTGGGAAATACCAGCATATTGTTTTCCCAGTCCTGGTCGAGCCTATATTTTGCGAATCCCCTTCTGGCGCGATTGTCGCAGTAGAAATCGTAGAGTCCCGTGGCGATGTATCCCCTTTTTTTGAAAGTCCAATCGAGCGCTTTCAAGACGGCGGCTCTGTATCTTTCCAGACCTTTCTCCCATCGTTTGACATCCTCGGTTTTTCCCAGGGCCCTAGCGACACGAATGGCGGATGTGAGCCCGAGCAGTGCGTGCAAGTTGTGGCTGGTGTAGCAACCTTTTATCATTTCGTTGTCGTATGGGATGGAAGGTCTCAGCAGGCCGTTTTGATGCGAGGCGCTGTCTTCGAGTATCCAGTCGGCGCCTTTTTTTATGCAGGGATAGACATCTTCCGCGTATTTCGCGTTTCCGGTCATGATGTAATGATGCGCCAACGAGTATAGGGCCTGTCCGTGCGAAGCTAGAATTGGTTGTCCGTGTGAAAGGGAGTTGTCCAGGAACATTCCGTTTTCCCGGCAGGCTTTTTTCAGCCATTTGGAGTTGACCTCCACGAAATCGGAGAATCCGTAGGCATCGTAGGCGGATCGCATATCGAAATAGTCGTTCAGGAATAGACTATCGTATGGGAGTCCGCTCCCCTGATGTTTTTCTCCGAGTTTGATTTTGTTGTCGCTGCGATCGTAGTAGGCGTATTGCCGCGTCGCCAGTATAAGGTTCACCAGAGAGGCCTTGTAGGAATCCTGAACCCGTTTCTCGGGGAAGCGGAACTCGGTTTTTCCAGCGAAGAGTCCATTCCAGAATTTAATTGTTTTCGCGCGTTCCGCGTCGTAATCGGCCTGTGTGACGGTGTTAATCACTTGGGTGTCTCGGGCATCTATGGGCCACGCCGGGGCTCTGGCGGTTATGGAGAAGGATTCTCCCGGGGCGAGTTTTTTCGTGTAGACGTGTATGCCGATAGTGATTTTTGGGGATATTTCGAAGTCTTTGGCTGTGAATTGGGCGGTGTACGGTTGGCCCGGGATGGCGTAGCATGTGGCTCCTGGTTGGAACGCCGCTAGGAATCCGCCGTCCCTAACGAACATATTGTTGTCGAAATTAAACACTGACTGGCGCTGGAACAACGGTTTCCCAAATATTCTTCTGTAATATCCCGCGCAACCTCTAACAGCGCTAGCCAGAGTCACGCTTTGAGGTTGTTTCGAGTTGTTCACTGCCGATAGTTTGGCGAACTGGATAGTGTTGATAGTTCCCAGGATGGCTTCTTTTCCGCCTCTGGGAGGCTTCAATGCCGAGGAGAAGCACTCATATTTGTATGTTACGCCACCTTCGGACCAACTGTCCTGGGCGACTGGAATCCAGCCATCGAGAAAATGAATTTGCCGAGTCAGAATTGGCTTTAATCCATCTCCGTAGAAAAAGCATAATTCCGATTCAAAGTTGAAAATGGAGCCATCGTACGTCAACTGGACGGGGCGGTTGGCAAAAGGCATTCCAATGACGGTGGTGGATTCGAGAAGGTAGCACCATTCCTTGTCCGGATTATCGATAGATTCTCCCGAGAGTTTGTTTTCCGGGGATGTTTTGTCCACCACGAGGTCGTTCCAGGAGTCTCCGATGGCGATTATGCATTGCAAGGCAAACACCAGCGCGGCCACGAGTCGCCACCAACGCTTTCGGGTTACGCGTATTTCAAAAAGTGTGTTGCCGATAAACATAGAATTATTGCGAAGGGATTTTCCGTCCGCCGCACAATTGAAAAACATCCATTTTGTCCCGCTGGCCTGTTCCGTCGGAGCGGGAAGCCCTTAAAACGACAGCCTATTGGCGTTTGGTGCATTTTAGTTTTGGCGGGGGATGCCCCCGTTCCGCTTCAATCTACTATGCGTTTTGGAAGCTCCGAGTCAAGCGTTACGAGGGAAGGATAGGAGAGTTGTCGCGGTATTGTGGGAAGATTGATTGACTATTCATTCCCTCGTTATATCGTGGCGCATGTCGAATCCGCCGACCATAGCTATTGTTGGGCGTCCCAATGTGGGTAAGTCCTCCCTGTTCAACCTTCTTGTGGGGAGGCGGATTTCGATTGTCCACGAGGAGAGCGGTGTAACCCGCGACCGGGTGACGATGCTGGCGAGAGTTGGCGTGCGTCACGCCCAGCTTGTGGATACGGGCGGACTTGGGGTGTATTCCGGGGAGAAGTCCGGAACATCTCTTTGGGACGGTCTGATTCGTTCGCAGGTCGATGCGGCGTTGGAATGCTCCGATCTTGTTCTTTGTGTGGTGGACGTTACCGCTGGGCCGACTCCATTGGACAAGGATGTTGTCAACTATCTGAGACGCGATGGCAGGCGTTTCCTGTTGGTTGCGAACAAGGTTGACTCGGAGGCCCGCGAAGCTTCCGTCGCGGAATTCGCGGAATTGGGGGTGGATAAGATTTTGCCGGTTTCGTGCGTTCACCGTCGCGGAATTCGCGATCTTGTCGACGCGATATCCGCGGAACTTGGAAGCGGTCCGGAAGATGGATTGTCGTTTGAGCGTCCTTTGGCGATAGCCGTGGTTGGCAGGCCCAATGTAGGGAAATCTTCGTTTGTCAACCGATTGGTTGGAGAGGAGCGCGTGCTGGTTTCGGATATAGCCGGCACCACACGCGACGCGATAGATGTGCCGTTCGAAATACGCGTGTCAAAACGGAAAAAAAGGGGGGGCGAGGCTATTCCGGCCGTTTTGATCGATACCGCCGGGTTGCGCAAGCGCGGCAGAGCGGACACGGCGGTGGAATTTTTCAGCATCAAGCGCGCCGAGTCGGCGGTTAAGCGTTGCGATGTCGCGGTGATAATAGTGGAAGCCGCCGGCAACGGAGTTACCGCGCAGGATAAGAGAATCGCCAAGATTGTCGATGCCGCCGGGAAGGGGTGTATTATTGTCGCCAACAAATGGGATTTGGTGGAGGGGGGAGATAAGCGGGAAGTCATAGACGAAATACGGCGTTCAATTCCATTTCTTTCGCATGCGCCCCTAGTGCTGACGTCGGCGTTGACTGGCGCTGGATTTGACCGTGTGGGTGGCGAGCTAGCGGCTTTGAAGCGTAGGATTGAGTCGAAGGTCCCAACATCAATTGTAAACCGTATTATCCAGGACGCCGCGGCGTCCGTTTCTCCTCCAGTGGTCCGCGGAAAGACCTTCAAGGTGTACTATGCCACCATGACTTCCACAGCTCCAGCCGAATTTCTTCTCTTCGTTAACGACCCGAAGCTATGCACCGCTAACTATCTAGCGTATTTAAGGAACTCCTTGCGAGGGAAGCTTGATCTTTGCGGGTTGCCAATTGTGTTAAAAATGGAAAAACGTCTCAGGCGGGATTAGCTGTTGGGGGGCGAATGATTTACGACATCCACGCGCATATAGCCGGGGTCGAGAAGGAGACCAACGGAAACTATTTGAGCGATCGGATACTACGTTCGGCGCCGTTTTTATTCTTCATGAAGGCTTGTGGGTTCAATCGTTGTGACTTGGAGAGGCCTGGCATAGACCGACGCCTTGCCGAGAGGGTGGCGGGCTGGATTTCCGAAAGCTCTGTCGATAGGGTGGTGTTGCTCGCGTATGACGCGGTTTATACCTTGGATGGCGTATTGGACTGGGACAACACCCATATGCTTGTCTCGAACGACTATGTGGCGAGCTTGGCCCGGGAATACGAGCGCGTTGTTTTCGGTGCCAGCATCCATCCCTACAGGAAGGACTCCCTGGACGAGTTGAAGCGCGTGGCGGATATGGGGGCATGCTTGGTCAAATGGCTTCCTACCGGACAGAATATCGCCCCTGAATCCTCTGTTTGCGACCAATTTTACGCGGAATTGGCTCGTCTGGAGATGCCGTTGCTATGCCACACTGGTGGCGAGAGGGCGGTGGTTAACCTCAACGACGCGGCGAACACACCGGAATGCCTCAAGCGGGCATTGGATGCCGGAGTTGTTGTTATCGCCGCCCATTGCGGCTCGAAAAGCTTTGTTACGGACGAGTGCTACATGGATAAATGGCTTGCGATGGTGGACGAATATCCAAATCTTTATGGGGATATCTCGGCGTTTGGCCTACCGGGACGGGCGTATGCCGTTGGCAAATTACGAAAAAATCCCGCAGCCATGGATAGAGTGCTCTACGGATCTGATTTTCCTGTGCCATCGATGCCGTTTTTTCATATTTCAAATGCCGGATTAGTTCACGCCTTCAAGCTTTTTTTCGAGCGGAATCGCTTTGAAAAACCCTACAGGTTAATGCGCGCCTCGGGATTCGACGATTCCGTTTTCACGCGCGCCGCGGACGTTTTGCGCTGGTGACTTGTTTCAAATTGACGCTTCCCTAGGGGTGGCGAGGTGCGACTCCAAACTTAGGGACAGGTGATTTGCTCCCCTCCCTAAAACCTTGGAGCCGACGGATATTTTCCGTTCAATGTTCAATTTGAGGCACTTGCCAATTCCGCGAAAGCCCTACCCGGATTCCTTGACGTGTCATTCGGTCAACTTATATTGCGAGGGGGGAGTGGGTTGGTTTCGCTCCATGCCGGACGGGACCGCTGTGTTCGCGATATTTTCTGGACGAGGTGGGTATGAAGGTAGCTGGCAGGTTTCTTATTGCCATAGCCATGATGTTGCTGATGGTTTTGTCGTCGTCGTGTTCGTCGTCGCGGCTGCTCAACTATCCCTACGCCAAGGTCGCTGACTTGGCGAAGAAGGAGTTTGGGCGCAACGAGTGGACGAAGACCTCCACAATGAAATCGGAGGTTACGGAGAAGGACGGCTCTTTGGAGATAGAGTGCTACGACTGGGAATTCCCCGACACCAAGATATATTGCGAGGTCGAGGTTATTGATAACGGTTCCAAAGGGACTAAGCTATACGTGTTTGTCAGGGATTGCTCCTCGTGGTGGTATCCCTTTAATTTCAATCCATCGTTGGCGACGGCGGTGCTTGACTCCTTCGAAGGGAGTCTTGGTTGGAAAGGCTTTTTCCGCAAGTTTGAAAAGCCTTGGAGACGGAAGAAATGAACGTCATGTATTCTGTTCGGTTTTTATGGGTGGCGGCTTTGGTCTTGGCGCTTTCGCAGACTGGATGTGGCAAGAAGCGTTACGAGGACAATTCGGCGCTTATAGGACGAGCCATAAGAAAGGCTGCCGACGAGGGAAAATGGGACGAGGCGCGGACATTGGCGGAGAAGGCGGTGTCCCAGAATCCCGACGACGCTAACGCCCATGTGATGTTGGCTTTGGCGTTGGAACAAGCCGGGGAATTGAAAGATGCCGTAGCCGAGGCTGGTGCGGCGGTTGAGGCTGATCCGGACAATTTCATGGCTCAATACACGCTTGGCAGGCTTCTTTTTAAGACTAGCGATTACGCCAATTGCCCTAAGCCACTGAAAAAGGCCAGAGCGCTCAAACCGAAAGAGCCATGTTCGGCTCTGTTGTTGGCTAGGACGAATGTAATGCTTGGCGTTGACAGGGAGGCTATCAAAAACTACCTCGACTTGGTTGCCATGAAGGATTATGCCAGCAATCCCGCACCATACAACGAGCTGGGAGTGTTGTTTTTTAAAAGGCGCAACTACACCATGGCTAAACGTTGTTTGGAAAAGGCATTCAAATACGCTCCGTCCAGTCCGGTTGTCAACATGAACTTGGCTGTTTTCTGGGATAAAATCGCATTGATTTGCGCCAAGGACAAAGTGAAATCCGGGATAGCCCGGGCGAAAGCGATTAAATACTACAAGGCGTGTTTGGGCAATATGTCCGCCACGAATCCTGGCAACGACACCGATCGGCGTCGCGTTGAGAAGCGGATAGCCGCGTTGAGCCGGTGATTGTCGCGTTTAGCGCTCGTGTGTCGAGTAGTTGGAATTTTTGCCGACCTTGGGAGCGTTGTTTATGGGAAATCTTAAGCTAGTTGTCGTGGGGGCCTCTGGAGATCTCGCCAGAAAAAAGATATTTCCCGCGTTGTTTTCCCTGTATTCGCAGGGACTGCTTCCGAACGAGGTGGAGTTCGTTGGCTTCGCGAGGAGCGATTATTCGGACGAGGCCTTCAGACGCAGGATATCCGAAACGCTGACATGCCGTTATGTGCCCGGTGAGTCGTGCGCTGAGAAGATGGATGGTTTTCTCGCTAGGACATCCTATCTCCGGGGGGAGTATGGAGACTCGAATGCCTACAAGCGCCTGTTGGATGGGCGCGCATGCGACAAGATATTTTATTTTTCGATTCCACCCGCGATTTTCGCGGATACGGCGGAGGCGCTTGGGGCGTCCGGGGCGACGGAGCCAGGAGACGGCGCTTGGACCAGGGTTGTGGTGGAGAAGCCGTTTGGGAGGGACAGGAAGTCTTTCGACGAATTGAACGAACGTCTGAACGCGGTGTTTCCCGAGGAATGGATTTATCGCATCGACCACTATCTTGGCAAGGAGATGGTGCGGAACATTCAGGTTCTCAGGTTTGCCAATCAGATATTCAAGCCAATTTGGGATTCAAAACATATTGACAGGATAGACATATCGTGGTCCGAGGACATTGGAGTTGAGGGGCGCGGAGGATATTTCGACAATTACGGGATAATCCGGGATGTTGTGCAAAACCATCTATTGCAGATGCTGGCGTTGGTTGCGATGGAGCCACCTCCATCGCTGGACGCCGCCGACATACGAAATCGCAAAGTGGAATTGCTAAAAGCAATCACGCCACTGAATCCTGAGGATGTTGAGATAGGGCAATACGTCTCGGGAGTCGTCAACGGTGTCGAGCATCCAGGCTACGGGGATGACCCAACGGTTCCAGACGACTCGCTAACACCCACTTTCGCTAGGATGAAGCTTCAAGTTTTGAACGAGCGCTGGGAGGATACCGTTTTCACCGTCAAGGCGGGAAAGGCCCTAGCCCGCCGGGAAAGCCAGATCCGGATAGTGTTCAGGGCGTCTAGGAGCAATGTGTTCTGTTCTCTTGACGGAGGATGCCCTATGCCCAACGAGCTTATCATTAGGGTGCAACCAGACGAGGGTATCACGCTGAAAATAACCACGAAGGTTCCGGGGGCGAGCATGCGGTTCCATGTAAAAGAACTCGATCTGACTTATTCCGACGCCTTCGACGCCGAGGTTATCCCCGAGGCGTACGAGAATTTAATACTGGATGTTGTCAATGGGGACAAGTCCCTGTTCATACGCGCCGACGAGCTACAGGCGGCCTGGGATATATTCACTCCGGTTTTAAGCTATTTCGAGGAAAACCGGGTGCGTCCGAAGGCTTATCCCTTCGGCGCCAGCTTGTGACCCCCCGTGCTTGACTCTAACACTCCCAGTTGTATACTACGCGCCCGATGCCCGGTGGTGTAATGGTAGCACGAATGGTTCTGGCCCATTTAGTCAAGGTTCGAGTCCTTGCCGGGCAGCCAGTAAACCATATATGCAGCATGGTTCCATTTTTTTGGATTTTAAAATGAGAGTGAAACGGTCCCCCTGTCCAATATCCGCCGAAGAAGCGCTAGCCTTTTTGTCGATGGAATCGGAAGAAGGCGCGGCGGAGCTGTTTCTGAGAGCCTCCGCTGCTAGAGAGGCGGTGTTCGGCAACAGGGTGTCGGCATGCTCCGTGGTCAACGCCAAATGCGGAGGCTGTTCGGAGGATTGCGCGTTTTGCGCCCAGTCCAAAAGCTCATCCGCCGAAATAGCGAATTATCCTTTGCTTCCAAAGGCGAAAATTCTCGCCGCCGCCGCAAGGGCGGAGAAGGATGGAGCTTCCAGGCTGGGAATAGTCACGTCGGGACGTTCGGTGACTCCTGGAAAGGATTTCAACGTCATATTGGAGGCGGTGGAGGAGTTGGCCGAGGGTTTCGATATTGCTCCTTGCGCTTCGCTGGGGCTCATGAATGAGACTTCTCTGGCTAGGCTCAAGGATGCCGGCTTGAAGCGTTACCACCACAATCTGGAGACAGCTGGAAGTTTCTTCGGGGAAATTTGCGGCACAAGAAACTACGACGACCAGGTTCGTACGGTTGAAAGCGCTAAAAACGTTGGCCTCGAGGTCTGTTGCGGGGGGATATTCGGCTTGGGGGAATCTTTGGAACAGCGGGTTGAACTACTAGAGAGTATCCGTTCGCTCGAACCGGTTTCCATCCCGCTGAACTTTCTAGTTCCAATTCCGGGGACAAAGCTGGAGCTGGCGGAGCACCTAACACCGTTCGAATGCCTGAAAATCATCGCGGTATCCAGGCTGATGGCTCCGAACGCCAGCATTAGAATATGCGGTGGTCGCGAATTGAATTTAAGAGATCGCCAGTGCGACGTATTCCGAGCTGGCGCCGACGCGCTGATGATAGGGGGCTATCTTGTGACCGCTGGCAATCCCGTGGAGCGTGACCACGAGATGATAGCCGCCGCCGGGATGGTGTTGACCCCTTCGGTTTGAACGCCTAGCGGGCGATGGCGCATGTTGAAATAAGCATGAAGCGGAAGTACTGTTTTGCTTCGAATTGACAATTTTGTTCGTTCCGAGGAGATTGCGCCATGTCTTGTTTCGAAGATATCTACCGTAAAACATTGGCGGGAAAATCCCTCTGTTTCGAAGACGCCCGCGCTGCGATGGAGGCGGTCATGGATGGCTCCGTGTCCGCCGTAAAACTAGCGGCGTGGTTGGTTGCTCTGAACATAAAAGGGGAAAGTGCCGAGGAAATCGCGGGATGCGCGGCGGCTATGATGGAGCGGGCGGTGAAAGTTGAGTCCATGCGCTCCGGGCTTACGGATCTTGTTGGCACTGGCGGGGATGGGATGAACACGTTTAACATATCCACCGCGGCGGCTTTCGTTGCGGCTGGGGCCGGCCTTCCCGTGGCGAAACACGGTAATGTCGCCGCGTCCAGCAAATCCGGTAGTGCCGATGTTTTGCGGGCCCTTGGGGTGGATTTGGATCTAGGTCCGGAGGAGATGGCGGCGGCCTTGGACGCAGTTGGGATAGCGTTCCTGTTCGCCAAGCGACTTCATCCAGCCATGCGCCATGCCGCTCCGGTAAGAAGCGAGCTCGGGGTGAGAACGATTTTCAATATCCTGGGACCGTTGTGCAATCCCGCCGGAACGAGGCGGATGCTGATAGGCGCCTGTTCCGAGCGCTTGTTGGGTATTATGCTCGACGCGGCCAAGACGTTGGGAAAAGAGCGCGTGATGGTCGTGAGAGGTGAGGACGGTATCGACGAGTTGACTGTGACTACTAGGACGAGAATCCGCGAGTTCCGCGAGGGGGAAACGCTGGAATACGAGCTGGAACCCTTGAAGCACGGAATTCCGAGGGCGTCCCTAAAGGATATAGCCGGAGGATCCCCGGAGGAGAACGCGGAGACCATAAAGAGAATTTTCGATGGTGAGTTGCGAGGCGCGCCTCGCGATATCGTCGTCCTCAACGCGGCCGCCGCCCTCCTCGTGGGGGGGATTGCGGAGTCTTGGGACGATGCCCTGGCCAAGGCTCTCGACTCCATCGATTCCGGAGAGGCGAGATGCAAGCTCGACGAGCTGGTAGTGTTCACTCGTGCGGTCCGCAAACAATAGACGCGTTGACACCGCCGAAAGCGAACGAGTTTTTTAGGAATCGCCTTATTTCCACGTCTTCAATCAACGTTCGGGGATGCTCTATACCAGAGCAATCCGGGGATGGTTTTCCCAAATTCAAGGTTGGAATGATGGTTTTCCGCCTCATCATCTCAATCGACGCTATCAGCTCAAGCGCTCCAGACGCTCCAAGCGTATGTCCTATGTGACCTTTCAAACTGGACACGGGGACACTGTTGCCAAACACGCGTCTCACGCATTCGGCCTCGGCGGCGTCGCCCTGCCGCGTGGCGGTGGCGTGCGCGTTGACATAGTCGATAGACTTGGGGAGGATTCCAGCATCGTCCAAAGCGGCTAGAACGCAATCCGTCATCGCGTCGGGATTCGATTGTCCCACATGATCGCCTGACGCGGTGGTGGCGTATCCGTATATTTCCGCCAATATCTCCGCCCCACGAGCCTTGGCGCTTTCAAGGCTTTCAAGCAACAGTATCCCGGCGCCTTCGCCACACACCAAGCCGTCCCGGGACGCGTCGAACGGTCTCGGAGTCGTCTCCGGATCATCGTTGCGGGTTGTAGACGCCGCGTACAGCAAATCGAAGATTCCCGTCACTATGGGGTGGACCTCTTCGGCGCCACCGCAAAGCATCATATCTTGCCTGCCCAGCCGG
>WFSE01000071.1 GCA_015486135.1 Lentisphaeria bacterium | reverse complement strand
GGAGCACCTCGAAGAGGTTTCGCCAGCATCGCCTACGTTGACACCGAAAGAGATTTTCATGGCGATGGGGCTGGAAGGCAAGGAGAACGCGCGCCCGGCGTTGTTGTCGAAAGGAGAACGGGCAAGGTTGTCGCTGGGGAGAGCGTTGGCGGCGGCGCCACGGCTCCTCCTTCTGGATGAACCGTTGCTTAATGTGTCCCCAACGGCTCGAGTCCCCCTCTGGAACTCCGTGGTCGAAATAGCAAAATCCAACCGATCCGCCATCCTGCATGCCACTCACGCTCCCGAATGCGTCGTTGGTTCCGCGGAGGTCGCGCTGGTGCTTAACAAAGGACGGCTGGTCTTCGATGGTTCGGTCGACGAGTTGTACCGGAGGCCTCCGGATGTCGTCGCCGGACGCGCGTTGGGAGCTTTGAACGTCTTCGAAGGCGAAATAATGGAGCTTTTGCAGGGGGGGGAGGGAAACGGGAAAGCGGTTTTAGCCAGACCCGAAATGGTCTCCGTGAACCCCGACCCCGGGGGAGGGTTTACAGTGGAGGGTTCGATTTTCCGCGGAACTCGCGCCGACACCACCCTTAGACATACGGATTCGGGCATCCTCGTGAAAGTGTCGCATTGCCCGCGGACACCGCTGGGAATAGGCGTTAATGCCACATTGGGGCTCACTGAATAATTGGCAAGTGTTTTGTGTCTGCCCTGACGGGACGACGGGGGGACTCCATGCAAACTCCACGCATGATCGACGCGGTTCCGACTTTTCCGGAAACCCTTGGGCTGTCGAAGTTTTTCAGAGGGAGAATGTAGCGAATGTCACAGGGCGTTTCGGAGGGAATGGGAAGTGGGTCAGTTGGTAATGGTTGGAACGGAGAACCCTTTTGGCATCGTCGGCGCACGGCGCGAGTTCCGCGACCGCCCGCCAAAAATCGGCATTGTGGGCCCGGTGTTTCAGGTGGCAAATCTCGTGGGCGAAGAGATATTCGAACACATACGGAGAAGCCATGACCACACGCCAGGATATCGAGACGTTTCCGCTTGACGAACAGCTTCCCCAACGCGACTTCAATTCCTTCAGACGGACTTCGCGCAACAGTTGTTTGTACTCCGAGGGGGCGGATACAATCAGACGCCGCACAATATTCGCCGCCACCTCGATGTACGCCGTCACCAAATAAATCGCTATGGCTCCCGATTCGTTGGCGTCCTTGTCCGGGAACAGGAATGCGGATTCCGTGAAAGCGGGTCTCTTCACGTTGGCCGGAGTCAGCGTGCGCCATTCGCCTAGCAGAGGTATGTCGTTTCCAGGAGCCAACACGGGAAGGTCCTCCCGGGCAGTTGTCTTCTCCTGGTGGCGTTTCGCGATCCAGCGGCGGTGTTTCTCCAAATAGGACATCACTGTCGCGTCGTCGCAATTGATTGGAACCGAAATTTTAAGCCCGTCAGTGGTTAGGCGGATGGAATACCCCCCCTTGCGGTTGGCGGGGCGCGCGACTATGACAGGCAGTCGCTCGTTGTCGACGACAAAAAACAGGTTGTTAGATTTCACGGATAGGATATCCCGATGTGGGGTTGCGGAATTGGCAAGTGCTTTATTTTCGTTGGATTAAATCTGCTCCGCGGTGTTTGGGTGGCGCTCGGCGTGTTCCCGTTTTTTTGATACCTACTTTTTCACCCATATCGCCGACGCGTCGTACTCTTTCGAGCCTCCGACGAGGCGGTTATGGGCATCCAGGAGGACGATATGCGCGTCTCCCGGCGACCGGATGACTCCGTGGTCCAGGCACTTGAATCCCCATACCTGCCCCATGGCCTCGGCCACCGAATATCTCACGTCATAGTCCTGGCTCCTGAAGAGCTTGCTTGTTTTTAGATACAGGACCACGGCTCTACCTTGGCGCTTGGCGTAGGCCTTTTCCGCCAGTTGCCCACCAATATGGCGCTGTTGCATGTTCACCCACTCCGCGAAGGATTTGAGGGCCTTTTTGAGGGACTCGGGGGTTTTGGCCGGAGATGGGTCGTAGACAACTTTCGCCGAGTGGGAGGAGGCACCCCGACCAGGCTCCGCCGAGGGACCGCCGCCTTGTCCATCGCTAGACGGTCCGGCCTCTTTTGTTTTAGCCTCCTCTTCCTCGCGTTTTGCGAGTACCTTCTTCAATTCCTTGAGAGCCATAATATTAGCGGCTCTTTTAGGGAAGAGTGTTGGGTATGAGCGTGGTTTCACCTTGTCAATGCGGCAGGTCATGGTCACGTTGGGCATTTTGATTACCACTTTGCCGTCCGAAAACGATTTTAATTTTCCGTGTATGGTTCCTGTGGACATGTACACGTAGTATTCCTTGCCCACCACGGGGTCCTTGAAACGTTTGCGGTATTTGGCGAAAATCTTGTCGTATATCTCTTTCACGCTTGGTTTGGCTTTTTTCTCGACAACGGGTTTGGAGACGGGCTTGCTAGGTTTGGTTTCTTTTGGTGGAGGAGGTGGCGGAGCTGTAACCGGGGTGGTTTTCTGTGGGGCTGGCTGGCTTGGGTGAGGGGACACCACGACCTTTTTTGATCCCACCGGGAAGAGCCATCCCTTTTTAGGGCCGACAAAATTGGAAACCAGTACCAAGAGTCCCACCACCGCCAGGAACATAACCACATAAACGGCGGCTTTTCCCGCTTCTCCGTTTGATTTTGACGATCTCATTTCTCCTCCACTTGTAGTTGGGGACCCTAGCCGCAGGGACCATCCATCAATTTCCACGCATCTTGTTTTGCCGGACCTGTTTTATGCCGGGCGTCTGTTTTTCGCGCACCCACAACGCCTTGGCCCACGCTTGAAAATCCGCGTAAAAATATCTCGAATAGCTCCAAAGTCAATTTTCCACTTTTCAAATCGACGACGAGGGTATCGCGGGGAGATCGAAAAAAATCATCGCCAATCTATTCATGCCCAGCGCCGACCCCGCGGACTCGGGAATCCCCTTCGCGGCGGCGGCTTCGAACCCCCGATGGGGAGGGAACGCCTCTTTTCCCTGTTCCACTCTGAGCCGGTTTGCCGATCTCGCTCTTTCGGCCATCTCATCTTTATCCGTCAATTCCGAATATGTATTGGCTATTTCGACACCTCCGAGATAGAGCTCCCAGCGGTCCGCCAGTCGCCCGTCCTCGCTGGTTTTCGCCAAGGTGGATTGGGACGCTGGAAACCCCCTGAGCACGATCGGACGCTCCCGCGGAAGTCGCGGTTCGACTAATTCCACCATCTTTTGATCGAAAGAGCCATCATTGACGGCGGCGTCCAATGACGCTCCCGCTAATTCCGCGAACACCTCGTCCAAAGAGGCGACAATCCATCGTGAAGGGGTCAAGTCTATTTCAATGCCTTGAAAGCGCAGGGCGGGGCGGCCCAATAGGGATTGAGCCAACGCTAGCAGCATATCCTGGGTGAACGGAATGAGGTCGCCGCAATCGGCGTTCGTTTCGTACCACTCCAACATGGTGAACTCTTCCCGGTGGAGGCGTCCAACTTCGCCTAACCGGAAGCAGGGGCCTATCTGGAATATTCGTTTGGCGCCCTCCGACAACAACATCTTCATCTCCGCTTCCGGAGAAGTGCGGAGGAACATTTCACCTGCGGGAATGGCATCAATATTGGGCTCGGGGATTGGCGCTTCCACCCGGGCCGGCGTGGAGACTTCCCAAAAACCGCGCGAACGGAAAAACATTCTTGTGGCGGAAAGCAGCGCGTCCCAAGCCGCCAGACGCTCCTCGATAGGCGCATCAAAATCCATATTCCTCACACCTTCAAAATTGGAATTACCGGATCATTTCCAATTTCACTAGTACTCCCTAACAACGTCGTCCAAGGCGTCGACGAAACGGTCAATATCGTTTTCGGATGTGTCAAACCCAAAACTCACGCGAATCGCCGTCCTGGCATCCTTCTCGGACAATCCCATGGCCATGAGAGCGGCGCTGGGAGCCGTCTTGGCGGCGGCGCACGCGCTTTTGGCGGATACCATCACTCCCTTGCCGGAAAGGGCTCTAGCCACAATCTCCCCCTGAAACGGAGGTAGAAGGAATGTTGTTATGTAAGGGGAGGCCGCGTGGGGCGGGAGTAAGGGAGCGAATCCCTTTTCAGCGAATTTCGCAGCGAAAACGTTACGGAGGCGCTTGTTCAAACGCTCCGTAGCCGTAAGTCTGGTGTTGCGCAGAGCCTCGGTGTCAATCACGGCTTCGGCCAGCGTCAGAGCCACCGGGATATCGGGTCGTCCGATGGAATGGAATTCGCTGCGTTCCCGGGAGACACGCGTCGCGAAAGCGGATCCAAAGGGGGAGTCGGCCGTCTTGACGATAAGCGCTCCGCCCGAAGGAGCGCCGAGTTTGTGTCCTCCAACGAACGCTATGTCTATGGAGGCGGAGCGCCAAGGCACTGGTATTTTTCCGATGGATTGCACGGTGTCCACCAACAGCGCTGCGGCGGGGGAAAGGATGTCCATCCGTTCCCGAATCGCCGTCAAATCCTGTATCGCTCCAGTTTCGTTCTGAACGTGGTGTAGAGCCACCAGATCCACTTTCGAGTCCAATATTTTATCCAAGAAATCGAAATCGACCGCGCCATCCCGGCGTAGGGGGATGATGCGAATATCGGCATCCATCGCACGCAGGGAATTGGCTAAAGCAGCATGTTCCGCGGCGGTGGTGGCGATTACGGGGTGTTTGCGCGAGGTCCGGGGGAATGCGGATCGCGCGGCGAGATTTATCGCGTCCGTGGCTGAAGCGGTCCAGAACACGGAGTATTCCTCGATTCCCAGCGCCGCCAAGAGGTTTTTTGCCGTCCTGTTCAGGGTTTCCGCAGAGGACTCGCCAAGTGCGTGCGCCGATTCCGGATTGCCTGGATGCGCTAGCGCTAGATTTGAGAAGGTTCCGAGAAGGCGGGGGGAAGGGGAGAGCGCCGCGGCATTGTCCAAATAAGCGACATCGCCAATATTCTCGACGCGTCTAGTGGGCGTGTTCGAGTCCGAGAGGTGTTGAACGAGAAGCTCGGCGATTTCGGAATTGATGCTGTGCTCCACGGCGCAGGCCGCCTCGTCCGCCATCCGCTCCTCGCATCCTATCCTCCGAAAGAACTCCGCGAGAACCGCATGCCGTTTTTTCAGCTCCTCGGCTATTTCCAGCCCCTCGCTAGTAAGAGTCGCACCGAATCTCTTGCGGTAATCCACCAAGCCGGATGTGGCCAACGACTGCACCACCTCCGTCACCGAAGCCATACGAACCCCGACAGCGGCGGCGATGGCCTTGGTGCGGGCGGGGGAGTCCGTTTCACACAATTGGTGGATTGTCTCGATATACGTCTGCTGTATGGTTGAAAGCTCTCTCATGCCGTCGCTATGAGTCGAGGACCGCGTTTTTCGCGGTGTCCACCACTACTCTCCCTTTCGAGACAATCATTCTGGGCTCGTGGGTTTTGGAGTCGAAAAAAGCTATGTCCGCGAAAAATCCAGGACGCAACTCGCCTCTATTGGGAAGTCCCACGCTTTTGGCTGGATTAACGGACAAGCATGCGACCGCCTCTGTGCGTGGCATGTGTGACGCCTCGACGAGGTGTTGCCACCCTTTCTCCAGAGTTTGCGTTGTTCCGGCCAGAGTTCCCTCCTTGGTCGTCACCATGCCTTTCGTAATCTTGATTTCGCATTCTCCCAAGTGGTACTTGCCGTCGGAGAGTCCCGCGCCCTCTACCGCGTCGCTGATGCCGATTATTTTGTCCTTGGGTTTTGAACGGCAAGCCAACTCTATCATTCTGGGATGGATCAATCTCTCGTCGAGGATAAGTTCTATGGATATTCGGTTGTCCACCAGCGCCATGGCGGCCAAGCCAACATCCCTTTGATGCAAAGGAGCCATCCCGTTAAAAAGGTGGGTGCAACGGGTAGCGCCCGCGTCGACCGCCTTCAGAAACGCCTTTTCGTCCGCCAGGCTGTGTCCCATCGACGGAATGATTCCATTTTCGACAAGCACCTCCACCAGGAGGATGGCATTTTTGAGCTCTGGAGCCAACGTCACAATCTTTATTTTCCCCTTGCCAGCGGCGATAAGCTCCCGGGCTTCGCCGATGTCGACCTCGCGGATATACTCCTCCTGTTGCGCCCCTCTCTTGGCTGCGTTTATGAACGGCCCTTCCATGTGTATGCCCACGGGTTCCGCCGACCAAGGTCCGTGCTCCATCGCGGTGGCAAGCGCGTCAACGGTCTCCAGCATGTTTTTGGAGGTGTTGGATACAAGCGTCGGAATGAAGGATGTTATTCCATGGAAGGCCAAGGTGTCGCACATCGACTGAATCTTCTGGCCAGGCTCCGCCGCCAAAGACGAATCGAACCTCCCTGCTCCGTGGATATGGGTGTCCACAAAACCCGGAACTGCGTACGCTCCAAGCATTTCCACCACCTTCAATTCCTCGTCACGGGAAAACGCCGAAGATCCCCCCGTCGCCAGTATCCGCTCCCCCTCGCACAAAATCCCCCCACGGGGAATATGCTCGTGCGGGGTTAGACAATAATCCACGAGGAACAACGTCCTGTCCGGATGAACAACCTTTTCTAAATCCACGTCTACGACCTCCGTAAAAAAAAATAGTAAAAATATCTCTGCGTAGCATCAAAGAGTTACGACAAATCTGCCCTCCCGGCAATGAAAACAGGGTTGTCAAAAAGAACTTTGCACACTAAGGTTGAGCCATGTTTCCCAGCGGAAAGGGAAAGCCCTGTTGATAACTTGTTAATAAAACATCGACAAAGGCGGAACTGGAACCGTATCTCGTTCATAATATGGATGGTTGCGTCGAATTGTCAAGACGTTCGAGGCCGCGGGGAAACAGGCGGGGTGCCACCACCGCGGATGCGGGATGGGATTTCGAGTTTAGCCTCGAAATCAACATTGGGGCGAACCAGTAAGCGTCGACGACGTGGAGCTTGGAGGGTGGGCACTTTCTCGGGGCTGGGCGGTGATTGGGAGCCAGCTTGGCTGGTATTGTGAGCACCATGGGAACAACTTGTTGATAAGTTCCCTTTTTGGATTGGAAAAGGTGGAGCGTGGGGACGAGGAAAGAACAAGCTGACGGAGGAGTTGGAAGCGTCTGGCAAGCTGCTACCGAGCACTTGCGGGAGATGCTCCCGCAGGAGACGTATTCCCAGTGGATCGCTCCAATAGTGCCTCTCTCCGTGGCCGACGGGATGGTGAAATTGGGGGTCTCCGACGACATCTTTATGTGTTGGCTGCAGGACAATTTCACGGATGTTCTCCTTTCCGCCCTCGGCCGTATCCTAGGGGAGGAGGTTTCTCTCGATTATGAACTGGGGCACTTTCCCGCGCCACCTCCTGAGACGGAGCGACAGGAGAAGCGAGGAAAATCCAATTCCAGACGGAGGTACGCCGGACTTGAAAACTGCCACGAGAGGCACACTTTCGAGAACCTCGTCGTGGGCCCGGAGAATGAATTCGCCGTCGCCGCCGCCTTGAGTGTAGCTAAAAGCAAGGGGCATTCCCCCGCCAATCCCCTCTTCATATATGGTGTCACGGGACTTGGAAAGACCCATATCATTCAGGCGGTGGCTCGAAAAGTTGTCGAAATCAACTCCGATAGCATTGTGGAGTACGTGTCATGCGAGGAATTTCTGAACCTTTTTATAGAATCCATACGCGATAACAAGGGCGCTAGGTTCAGGAACAGATTCCGGAAAGCGGATTATCTCCTCATAGACGACATCCATTTCATAGCCAGGGCGCCACAGCTCCAAGAGGAGTTCTTCAACACCTTCAACAAACTTCATGGCGAAGACAAGAAGATAATTCTTACCTCCGACCGGCGTCCGTCGGAAATAAATCAAATAGAGGACAGGCTCGTCTCCCGCTTCGACTCGGGATTGACGGTTGACATTCAACCTCCCGGTGTTGAGACCAGGTTGGCAATTCTGCAAAAGAAACAAGCCACCCATTCCATAAAACTCAGCGACGAGGTCCTCTATTTCGTGGCATCGCGAATAACCTCCAACGTCAGGCGATTGGAGGGGGCGCTCACAAGGCTTTTGACGCACATTTCGATAAAAGGTGGCGAAATGACCACGGAAATGGCGGAACGCATCCTCTCCGCGATGCTCGACGAGGAGGCGGCATCCAAGATTGTCTCAATTGACGACATCCAGAAGGTTGTCGCGTCCCATTTCGATTTGCGCGTCTCCGACTTGACCGGGAGCAAACGCCCTCGGAATATAGCCGTCCCTAGAATGATGGCGATGTATCTGGCGCGGAAAATGACATCCAAGTCTCTTCCCGAAATTGGAGCCGCTTTCGATCGGAACCATGCGACGGTTGTCCATGCCGTCAAGTCAATGGAGAAAAAACGAGCCTCCGATGAAAACGTCAGGAGATATTTGTCAATGTTTGAAAGACGGTTGGAGAACGCCTAGCAGGCGTGCGTGCGCCTCCCCCTTTTTTTCCGCCTCTGGGAAACTTTCCTGCCTTTTCCCCTTGCTTTTTTCTCCCGAGCAAGGATATTCCCCCGCATGATAAGAAAACTATTTGGAACCAGCAAGAAGGCTCGATCCTCTTCTTCCCGCCCACAGGCATCTCCACCAAACCACGCCGAAAGGGAAAATCGTCAGAAGATCGAAATCGTAACGTCGACAAGCGAACCTCAATCCGCATCCCCCCGGAACCTGGAAAAGGCGAAGAAAGGGAAGGGGAGTGGAGCGTCATCTTCCCCGAAACGGTCCGAAAAACCTAAAATCAACAAAAAACAGGGCGACAAACGCCCCCCCAAAAGACATCGGGATACGATGCGCACTGAAAACGCAACCGGCAAACCCACTGACAGAACGACGAAACACCACAAAAGCGAGCCGCTTCCCTTGCCGGAAATGGTTCCCCCTCCACCCGTCGACGGGAAGACCAGATTTACCGATTTCGACTTGGCGCCCGAAGTGTTGGCTGCATGCCAAAGTGCCGGATTCGAATATTGCACCCCTATCCAGGCGAAGGCATTGCCGACAACCCTGAAGGGGCTTGACCTCACAGGCAAGGCCCAAACGGGAACGGGAAAAACCGCGGCGTTCCTTCTCTCCGCCATTAACCATATGCTCTCGCACCCCTTGGAGTCCCGCCAACCAGGAGCGTGCCGTATGCTCGTTTTGGCTCCAACACGCGAACTGGCCATTCAGATTCACAAGGATGCCGAGGCGCTCAGCAAATACACGCGACTGCAAAACCACGTTGTTTACGGTGGAATGGACCATTTCAAGCAAAGAGACCGACTCAAATACCCCGTGGACATTCTAGTTGGAACCCCGGGCAGGATAATTGACTATTCCAGAAGTGGCGACCTCAAATTGGGGAAAGCTGAAATCCTGGTCATCGACGAGGCGGACAGGATGCTCGACATGGGCTTTATCCCGGATGTCAGGAGAATCGTCTCCAAACTCCCACCGACGGAAAAACGGCAGACAATGTTCTTCAGCGCCACGTTCGATCAGAAAATCCTTCGTTTGGTGAGCTCGTGGCTCAAGGACCCTGTCACCGTGGAATCCGAGCCGGAGCATCTCGTTTCCGGCCTCATAGATCAGACGTTTTTTGCCGTTACCACGAACGAGAAACTACCGATCCTGAAATGGATACTCGCCAACGACAACGTTTCCAGGATGCTGGTTTTCGTGAATCGAAAAGATATGGCTCTACGCCTTTCGAGGAAACTCGACCAAGCTGGATTCAGATGCGGACTTCTCTCCGGCGATGTCCCACAACGTAAACGAATTCAAATCTTGGAGAGGTTCAGAAAAGCCGACCTCAAAGTGATCGTCGCCACCGACGTGGCGGCGAGAGGAATACATGTCGATGACGTTTCCCATGTGATCAATTACGATCTTCCATACGAGCCAGGAGACTATGTCCACCGCGTGGGACGTACCGGTAGAGCTGGAAACGCGGGAAAATCGATTAGCTTCCTATGCGAAAGAGGCTCTTTCGTAATGCCCGACATAGAAGAACTGCTCGGCCACGAGATCAAATGTGTCCAGCCCCCCCAGGAAATGCTGGGACGCTGACAGTATCCGCTCCGAACCTCCCTGTTTTTCCAAGGGGAGGGGGGGGCGGCCCCGAGAAAAACTGATAATCCGCCATTTATACGTACCGCGCATGCTTCGAAGGTACCCCCTCCGTTCGCTTGCCCCCCTCTACGCCTTCGAAAGCTTTAGCTAATCTCCATTTTTTGCCCTGCCGTCTTGCCCCATAGCTTTATGTGGAGGCGGAAGCCCGGAGGGCGGAAGATCGGACGTTTTCGACTTTTTCAGCAAGCCCTGCCATATCTAAGAGATACGGGGCAATAGGCAGTCCAGTTGCTCCCATGAGAGCGAAGGAGAAAGTGCGGGAAAGGGGAGGAAATTGGCACGTTTCGGAGTTTTTCAGTAGGCGCTTGGCACGCTCCCATTTAGGGATTTTTATTAGGCTAATAATAATCATCAAAATCCGGTTTTACCATCCTGAAATTCTCAGCTCGAGCCATGATGTCAAAAATAATCATAGCCCCCCTCTTCAAGTTACAATTAGTATTGAGGGGGGCTTGTATATATTAGGTGTTTTATTGACACATGGCGAGGAATTCACCATTTTCGATAGAACCTTCGGCGCTTACATTGTTGATTATTTGTAAACCAAATAAAAGCCGATAATCATTCAAGAGTCTAAAATGGCATTGATCCACACCTGTATTCCAAGTCTTAACACCTCTGTTGCAGTTGTTTTCTTTTGCGACATCACCACGCTTGCAATATTTCGTTTTCGTGTTTATTTTATCTAATAAATTATTGGAATACTTTTTTAAAAAATAGAATTATAGGGATGAACCGCCCATGATTGCCGCCGTTTTTCGGTGGTGTTGTTTGTAAACCGAAATAATGGGCTTTCTGAAATAGTAGGAAAGGTCTTGATCTTCCGTGCAAATAAAGCAATTGCCTATTATTCAGCGGACCCGAATTTGGGGGTTTCAATGGAATATTCTGACCATATGTCGGGACTGGAGTTCACGGCTCTAAGAATGCGTAAAAACCTTTCCCAATCGCAGATGGCGACCATTCTTGGCGTCTCGGTGGTCACGATTAAGGCCTGGGAACGCGAACGACGGTCTATTCCGCTTTATATCAACAATTTTATTCGCCTTTCGATAGCCCATGCATCTCCTGACACCTTGACGGGAATGGTAGAACGCCTGCGGCGTTTCAGTGAGAATCAGGGATGATTTCCGCTTCAATCCACGTCTTTGCCACGGCGCTAAGAACGTCGCATAATGGGTCAAGTTAAGTCGACGCGGGCGGTTGCCGGGGCTCCGCCCGCGTTGGCTTAACGGATATTATGCGCACGTTCAG
>WFSE01000070.1 GCA_015486135.1 Lentisphaeria bacterium | reverse complement strand
TCAGCATTTCCCAAGGCGCGAAGAACGCGGAAAAGATCCCATTCGTGCATTATTCAATAAACCCCAACTTGTTCTTTGCGCGCAAAGAACAAGCTATTCGTGGGGATTCGTGAAGATTCGTGGCTAAATCTCTTTCCCCTCTCTGCGCCCTCCGCGTCTCTGCGAGGTAATCTCTTTCGGCTTCACAGACTCACGGACTCACAGACTCACGGATTCACGTCGTCGGCCAAAACAGCGAAAGATAGGGATTGCATTTGGCCGTCCAAGTGTTATCATTTTGGTTGCGTGTCGTCGTCGGCGCGTCGGAACCCATGCGCCGGAGACGCGCCAACCGGGTCAGGTGGGGAACCAAGCAGCCCTACGCGCAGGATCCGGGCGCCGTGGGACCTCTGGCCTCCGGCGACGGCGCCTTTTGTTTTCAATCTCAATCGGGGTATTCCAGCATGGCCTATCAAGTAATCGCCCGCAAATGGCGTCCCGCCCTCTTCTCGGACGTGGTGGGGCAGGAGCATGTAGTCAAGACCTTGCGTGGCGAAATCATGCGCGACCGCACCGCCCACGCATATCTTTTCGTGGGCCCCCGTGGCGTTGGCAAAACCACGATCGCCAGAATATTCGCCAAGGCGTTGAACTGCGAAAAATACCCGTCCGAAGAACCGTGTTGCAAATGCGATTCGTGCCTCGCCATAGCCGAAGGTTCCCATTTGGACATCATAGAGATCGACGGCGCCAGCAACAACTCGGTAGGCAATGTGAGGCAGTTGCGCGAGGAGGCGCTCTACACACCAATCAAGGGGCGATTCAAGATCTACATCATAGACGAGGCCCACATGTTGTCACCCGATGCTTGGAACGCCTTGCTGAAGATAATCGAGGAGCCCCCTCCGCACGTCAAGTTCTTTTTCGCCACCACCGAGTCCCACAAGGTTCCCGTGACGGTGGTTTCCCGTTGCCAGCGGTTCGATTTGGCCAGGATAGGCCTTCGCCAAATAACAGGACAGCTGAGTAAAATCGCCGATGCCGAGGGGGTATCCATATCAAATGCCGCTATCGAGGCCCTGGCCCGCGCCGCCAACGGCGGAATGCGCGACGCTCAATCGTTGCTCGACCAGATGATATCGTTCTCCGCCGAAGGGGAAATCGCGGAGGAGCACGTTCTAGCGATGTTCGGGTTGGCCGCCACAAGCGAGGTGGAGGAAATTGTCCAAGCCATCATAGAGGACAACAGGCCGGAGATAGTTTCCGTCGTGAACAAATTCGCCATGCAAGGAAGGAACTTGGAGAAGCTATTGGACGATGTCCTGGCGTTTCTCAGAGGCGCCCATATATGCGCTATAATGCCCGACCCCGGCAAGGTGTTGGATGTCGGAGACGATATTTTGGAGATATACAAGCGAATGGCCGCCGCCGGCGGTGCCGACATGATTCTTAAACTGCTCGAGTTTCTATCTCCTATCGGGGGAGGATTGAGAAACGCTTTGAATAAACAAGTCTATCTTGAAACGGCGCTTCTGAACGCCGCCCACAAGGCTCGGGCGGTTGAAATAAGCACACTAGTTGAACGCCTGAACAAGCTCCGTAGAGGCGGGGATTTCGCCGTCTTGGAAAAAGTCCCAGCTGTATCGTCGGATCCCCCCGCGGAAACCCGGAAGGAAACACCGGAATCTCCCGTCGGCTATTCCACTCCAAAAAATGACGAACCAACACCGTCACGCGTCGCCGAATCTCAATCCATTGCGGATTCCAGCGCCGATGCCACAATCCCACCTCCGCCCCCACAACCGCAACAAGAACAACCACCGCCGACGGCGAAAAAACTGCATCTTCTAGAACATCCAAAGAATACAACCGGCGCGGCGGAGCCCCTCCCGTCCCCGACGGCCATTTGGCATGCCATGACCAAGGACATGGAACACAGGGGGCATACGCTTCTCAAGGCCTATATGCTCGAAGGTCGACCTGTTAAGTTCGATGGAACCGAGCTCACAGTAGTCTATGATGAAGATTCCGATAGCTTAAACGTCACGGAGCTCTGCAAACAACGATTGATCTTGGAAGATTGTATGAAAAAAGCGTCGAAATGCGACGGTGCCACCGTGAATATCGTCTCTGAAAAAGGGGTGGTGTCGCCTAGGGAGATCGCCAGTATGAACACGCGCGATATGGAAGACATCCGCAACAAGGTGGAGAAAAACCAGTTCGTGCAAGATGTCATGTCGTTCTTCGATGCCGAAATCGTGGATGTCCGCGGATAGAATTGGGCCCTGCCATATGTCGGGGCTTCAACCCCTTATGTTGGGGATTAATGTAAGGCTTGCTGAAAAAGTCGGAAACGCGGACGGGTTATCGCCGCTCCATGGCCGCTAGGAGGGTTCGGATGTTGTCGACTGGAAATTGGTTGCGTTCCCTGCTCGAACGGCATCCTTGGATTCCTTGGGCGCTGACGGCCGCTTATGTGGGGTTCACGTTTCTTGTCGTGGTCCTCGTGGTCATGATTCCGGACATCGGCGACGTGGCGCCGCAGTTTTTTTCCCTAATCTCAAATATATTGACCATCGGTCCGGTGGTCGTGGCGATTCTGCAGATATTGAACCTGCGCCGGGCGGTGACGAGTATCCCCCGACTGGCGTTGCTCTACTTGGAAATCATCCTCATGTTCGGGGTCATATACTTCTGCGCCGTTTCCGAACCATCCGCCACGAAAAATGGTAGGATATTGATAAAGGGGATCGATACGACCTGGGTCTCCATGGTGGCGGAGAACCATCCGGACAAGGCGGCCACCCTCAAGGAGGCGGCTCTATGCTTCCAGGACTGCGTCTATTTCAGCTTGGTAACCTCAACTACCGTGGGATACGGGGACATCGTTCCGGTGTCGCCGATGACCCGGTTGCTGGTGGGAGTCCAGGTCCTGGTTAGCTTTTTCCTTATCGCCTTCGGGGCGGGATATTTCTTCGCCAGCCAATCCTCCGAACGGGGACGTGTTGTCATCGCCGAGCTGGAAAATCGTCTCTCCACCATCGAGTCCAAACTCGAGAGCCAGCAAAGGGGCGGCGGTGAGGACAGCGACCATTCCGGAGCGAAGTAGGGATTCACATGTAGGAACTGTAGGGAAGAAAAACCGGATTTTATATCCCATCTACATGCGCCTACAATGTCTACATGGTGGCGGAAAATTAGGGAAGCCATAATAATCCATTGACCCCAATGATGAGCTTCCCGAATGGGATTCGGACACAAGAAGGCTATGACTAATAGGGAGAAAAATGATGAAAATTAAACATGCTTTATGCATATTGGTTTTGGTTGTATGCTGGAAGCCTTTTGCGAATACATTTGCGGGGGAGAAGGGAAACAATATTAAGGTTGAAATGAGGGTTTTTTCAGATAAAGATATTTTTACGGAAAACGATGTTATGCCGATCTGGCTCCAAATAGAGAATAAATCCAGGGAATCATATTACCTGCTTGATGGCGATGATGAGTTGGGTGCCATTAACTTTTTTTCAGTTCTAAACCAGCATGGCGGAAAAGTTCCTTATTCTATTCAGATGCGAAGGAGGCTCGATCCATACTCCGTCAGGATCCGCAGGGGAGGACGTCCTCTTAAAATTGAAATTCCACCAGGAACATCAAAAAAAATTGAAGTAACTTCCAACTTATTTAAATCCATAGACATACAACAATCGGGAGAATACCGTTATCTTCCTACTATCTTTATTCAGGATGAAAATGGTTTAAACGTTAACGTAGAAAGGGTCCCTCCTCTAAATTTCAGCGTCACAGAAAACGCGAAGACTCATAATAATGCTAAAAAAACCGCACGGGAATTCACTGACATCAATGTTCCGCCACAATCCCCTGTCTACGGGCTTCAGATAAAAAAGATAAGGATAAGCAAGAATATTTGGAAAGAAGAGCCGGCCGAATACTGGCCCGATGGAAGAGCCGAGTTGATTGTTGAAGTGGAAAATGTGTCGACGGATAAGTTCCCGGCTGTTCAGTGGTTTGGTAGTTTTGATATGGCGTTATGGGATTGCAAGGTAATTCATAATAAACAAACAATGAAATATGATTTTCACTTTTTCAGCTCTAACAACAATATCCGCTATCATTATTGGTACGACATCATCAAGCCAGGTGATTCTAGGAGTTTCAAGCTTATTCTTAATCCATGCTGTTTCCCCTCCGATATTCCTAAAGGAGCAAAAGAGGTTGACATCAATGGAGTTTGGGATTTCATTCTATCAAGAAAAATATACCTTGCCAAAGATGGAAAATACAATACAATGAGCGATAGCGAATTGGCGAAATGTGAAAAACAGTTAAGTCTCCCCAAGATATCCATTACAATTAAAGGATGGTCAAAACTTAAACTTCCCGTTGTCCTCAAATCGGGGTCCGTCCATCGTGAATGAGCTCAAGTAAGATTCACAATGAGTCTGTCTAGTTTTTCTCTTCGCAAAGACGCAGAGAGGGTGATTGGTATCCGTGAGTCGGTGAATCTGTGAGTCTGCTTGTCACGTCGTGCGTTTACTGAAGCCGGAAGGGTTCGCATAGCGAACGGAAGGACTGGGGTGCGTTCGTTCGTGTGTTCCAAAGGCTAAATCGATACTATCGATAGTGTCGACATTATCGATAATATCGAGCATTTTCCTCGCGGAAATCGCGGAAGCCGCGGATGCGGGACGCAGGACTCAGGACAGGACGGGGGGACGGGGCAATCCCGTCTTTTCCCATAGCTCCCATGACTCCCATAATTTCCCAGGAGCTTGGAATAAAAAAAACGCCCCGGCCGGAATCCGGCCGGGACGTTGTAAGGCACAGCTACTTTATCAGTGCTTGAACTCGACGTGGAGATAGTGCGTCGAGCAGGAGATGCACGGGTCGTAAGCCCGGACCAGCATCTCGAGCGTGAGCTCTATCTCGGCTTCCGATTTACCGGCGTCCATCATTTCTGGGACCAGTTTTTCCATGTCGAGTTGGATATTGGCATGGTTCTGGTTAGTGGGAATGATGCAGTTGCCCATGACGCAGAAACCATCCTGGTCATACTCGTATTCATGGAAAAGTATACCCCGCGGGACTTCCACGGCGCCGGACCCGCGACCGAACTTGGTCGGTTTGACGGGACGCTCGAATTTGACACCCCTGTCAAGGAGTTGGTCGATATATCCGACCGTGACGTAGGCGTCGTGGATACACTCGATAAACTGCGCCACGCTGTTGAAGTAGGGATTGAAGCACGGCGCGGAGAATCCGAGGGCCTCGGCCGCCTTCTTCGCTTCCGGGTGGAGCCTGTCGTAGTTGTTGTTGATACGGGCCAACGCTCCGGCCATATAGCTGTCGAGATTGTGTTTCGCGTATTTCGCGGTCGACAGCGGGCTGACCCACTCGTTGGTCACGCTTCTGTAGTCGGAGACATCGTAAAGCTCTTTCGAGCCGTCCGGCATGAAGCATGAGATTTTACCATCGTAAAGACCGTATTCGAATTCGTCGTCCAGAGCGACATATTCGGTCGGGCGTTCGAAAGACGGGATTTTCGGCGCGAGCGCGATCAGCGTCTCGAGCGTCGCCACGGCATCCGGCACCATGTCCAAGATGCTCTGTTTGAGTTCCGCCAATTGCTTCTCGG
>WFSE01000069.1 GCA_015486135.1 Lentisphaeria bacterium | reverse complement strand
GTGGCCGAGGGCGCCGAAGGAGAGGCGTTTGTCGACGCCTTGGCGGCCGCCACCGGGGCGGATGTCGCGGCTTCCGCGGATGATGTTGGGAACGGCGATTGGGATGCCGAATACGCGACAGGCGATATCGAGGCGGGTAATCCGCTGGTGGACATGACGGGCTACGACCATCTTCTTCGCACCTACACCGTCCGGAATACCAGGGACTCTGGCTGGGGCAGTCTCCGGGACGCCATAGACGGGGCTAACAGCAATTCAGGCGCCGATGTGATCACTTTCCGAAATGTTAGCGGGACGATTCGCCTATCCAACGGAGAGTTGGCTATTACCGACGACCTCACAATCACCGGACCAGGTGCGGGAAACCTCACTATCGACGCTCAAGGCAACTCAAGAGTTTTCGATATCAACGATGGCGACAACTCGAGCAATATCGATGTGGCCATAAGTGGGTTGACAATGACAAACGGCGACGCCAATGGCGGAAACGGTGGCGTCATTTTAAGCAAAGAAAACTTAAGCCTATCCGATAGCATTGTCTCCAATGGAGAAGCCAACAAGGGAGGAGGCGTGTATGCGCCTACCGCGACGACCAATCTCGATATCTCCAATACCGACTTTGCCGGAAACCACGCGGATAATTATGGTGGCGCGGTGCATGCGAACAAGATTCATTCCCTCGCTGTCGATGGGGGCGTTTTTCAAAACAACGCCGCCGAAAGGGGAGCTGCAATTTACGCGTTCAAAGTTGACTCTACTACCACTATTGACGGCGGCTCCTTCCAAAGCAACTCCGTGACGGGGCAAGGTGGCGCGGTTTACGTCAAGGGCGATGCGGTCGTATCCAACGATCAATTCGACGGCAACCACGCTGACAGCACTGGCGGAGCGGTGTGCGGCAGAGGTGGAACTCTCATCGTTGATCATTCTACTTTCACAAACAACGACTCCGATAAAGGTGGCGCGGTGCGAAGCTTGAAAGGCGACCTGGAGGTGCGCAATAATTCCATGTTCGATGGAAACTCCGCCAATGTCGGGGGCGCCATATACAGCAATGCCGCCGCCGGCTCCGGGCATACATTGAATTTCAACGACAGCGTCGCTCAAAACAACACGGCTACAAATAACGGGGGCGCGGTATACAATACTGGCGTGGCGATGACCGTGGCCAACTCCACGTTCGCGGACAACACCTCGGACAAAAGTGGCGGAAGCGTTTATTTTACGACAGGCTCCACGGAATCGTTGGACATTCAAAATAGCGCGTTTAACACAAATCACGCCGACAGCGGCAACGGCGGCGCGGTATTCGCGCAAACGTCTTCGCTCCAGGTATCTGGAACGGCATGCGATGGCAACACCGCCAAAAACGGTGGCGCAATATACGGAAAGCTAGATTCAGCCAACGCTCAGGCAACGTTGTCCGGAGGTTCGTTCTCCAATAACCAAGCGTCTCTCGACGGCGGTGCGATATACGTCACGACCGCAGGGGAATCCGATTTTACCGGAAAAAGCGATGGCGCCGCGTTCTCCGGCAATTCGGCGGGGAGATATGGCGGCGCGATGTATGTAGAGACCGGCAATGACGCCGACATTACCTTGTCCGGGGTCAACGGGGTCGTGACCGCCACCAGCAACACGGCCAAAAGTGGCGGCGCTCTTTACGTTATTGCCGGTAGGGGATCCACGGCGACTATGAACCAAGTCGATATCAGCGGCAACTCCTCCACTAATCTCGGCGGTGCGTTCTACTTTGAAACCGGAACGAACAGCACCGCCACCATGAATAACACCGCGATACACGACAACGCCGGAGGCTCCGAGGGAATATATTTGGATTTGGGACGAGGCACTGTTACGTCCAGGCCGGGATCCTCATGGTATGACAACACCCCCAAAGACATAACCTATGCCAACGGGTACGAGGGGGAACCGCCGCCAACCACGCAACAAGCGCTGTCGTCGGGAAGCGACGATGACGACGATGATGTTTCATTCACAACCACCGATAGTAGTGGCTCCGTGGCTCCGGATTCCGAATCATCCGGTGGAGATCAAGATGTTGCCTACATCCCCGACATCCCGGATACCATGGACGCCACGAACCTGCCTGTCCATCCGGCTTTGGCCATGGACGTGGACCTGCTCATAAGTGGAGCTTGCTGAAAACGTCGGAAACGGGTTGGCTCCACCTTATCCACCTCGTCTATTTTGTCTGCCACGGCGGGAGTGGGTTGACAAGACCCGCCCGGGAGATATATTGCACGCTTGTACTTAAATCTTGATTGTTGACATGGTTGTACGCCTATGAGACGGGGTTTTTTAAGGTTCGCTCTTGTGTTGTCGCTTATATCTGCGGCGTTTTTCGTGCGTACGCCGGAAGCGAAGGCCATGGATCCGATCACAATCGCGGCTATTGCCGCTCCCATCGTTATTCCCATGGTGAAAGCGGCTATGCCGTACGTGCTCAGGGGGGCGTTGAACTTTGCCAAAGGGCTTTTTGACGTTTTCCTCGATATGTCAGGTTTCTTTCTCCTGCCACTGGGCATGATGGAGGCCTCCCTCGGGGCGCCGTTTGGCCTTTTCGACCTCGGAATGTCGCATCTAGGGCGCGGTGCTATGGCACCGTTGAAGATGATGTGGTCCACAATGCTCTTACCTGTCAAAACGTGTGGATTTGATTAGGGGGGCCCCAGATGCGGGCGTTTGGGCTCCATTGCGGAGTGGAGGTTGGCTGGTTTTTGGCTATTTCAACTAATTCCTAGGGACGACTTTGCAATGGCATCGGATTACCTACCCCCACTCAGCAAGAAGAAAACCTCCCGGGATTTCGATCCCGTGCCTCGTCTCTTGCGCGAATGGTATGGCGAGGAGGACGGGGCCAGTGCGGTGACGGCTAGATTGCCCAAACCGAAACCCGTCAAGGATCTTGTTGATAAGGCGTTGGGCCGTTTGGCTCCCCCGGAGCTAGCCTTGCTGGAGAAAATTAGACGCGACTGGAACAATTTGGCGGGGACGGGTGTCGCCTCTTTCGCCTTCCCGGCTAGGATCCGCAACGGAACATTGGAAATAGAAGTCACCCACCCTGCGTATCTCGCCGCGTTCGGAGCGGCCGAAAAAACCATGCTTTTGGATAAAATCCATGTGTTGGAGGGGGGGGGCGCGTGCGTCGCCATAAGAACTATTCCGAAAGGCTCCAGAAATGAACGAACTCGACGTTGAAATAAAAAAAATGCCCGGGCTGGTTTGGACTCCGGTAAGGACAAAACCCCGCCAAGAGAAGAAGCTGGCCGAATTTTGCGTATCCAGATCCGTGAACTTGTATCTCCCCTTGAAAAAAAGCGTCCGTCGCTACAGGCGTAGGGTCTGCGAGTTCCAAGTGCCTATGTTCCCAGGATACGTCTTCTGTGCTTTGGACGAGAATCTTTACCAGGATATCGTCCTTTCGGGGGCGATCGTTTACAGAGTGAAAATGACTCCGGAACTCGAGGAGGGGCTCATCCGCGATCTTATCGCCTTGCGCGACTTCGAGATTATGGCTAGGGAATGCGAGGTGGTGGTCAAGCCGGAGATAGTGAGCGGGAAAAGAGTGAAGGTCTGCAGAGGACCCCTGCGTGGTGTTACCGGTATTGTCGAGAAAAGAGGCGACGGGGTCATGTTGTCGGTTGGGGTTGAAATCCTAGGGCAATCCGTTTCCACCGCGCTCGATATAGAGGATGTGGAATTGGAAGATTGACGACGGATTAACCACGTTTTTCCAGCCGTTGAACAATGCTTTGACGGCTAGCGGGAAACGGTGTCGCGGCTCCAAGGTTGCGAAGTGCTTCCTCTGAAAACGTGAAAAAGAGGATTCCCCTAATAATGATTAGGCATTGGCAATTTATTCGTAGGGCCTTGTTCAAGGATATATTGTATTCCCGCGCCAATTTCGCTCTAGGGTGTTTTGCGGTGACTGTGGCCAGCGCCACGGCGCTTGTAGCTTGCGCCTCGCTTGATATCCACGACTTGGAGTCCAAGGCTATATTGGCGCAATGCGACGGGACAGATGACGCTCGCGCCGTTGTCGCCGCTAATCGTCGCTATTCCCGCGGGGAAATCGAGCGCGTCGAAACTCTCTTGGCTCCATTGATCCTTGTGGCGGGATCCTTGATGACAGGAATTTTAGCGGCGTCAAACGCTAGACGCAGACAACGTGATATTGCGGCGATGATGG
>WFSE01000068.1 GCA_015486135.1 Lentisphaeria bacterium | reverse complement strand
TTTGCGGGCTTGTTTGTATCTCCCGTTTTCTTGGCTAGCTCTTTATCTCTTTTCGCCTGTTCAACCTCTAGTTTTTTTCGTTCTTCCTCCGCCTCGCGGCGCTCTTTTTCCCTAATCATTTTTTCCTCGTCTGTTAGGGCGGAGATAGATAGGAAGAATTTTTGGATGGGATTTTCGAGCGTGTGATCTGTTTCCGACTTGAGGTGTTTCAGAAAATTCCCTTTGGAGTCGAAGAGATCGACATCGACTCTTACCACTCTGCGTTCCGAGGCCGCCGTTTGTTTTAAGGAGATTCCATACGAGCCTCTCCGAGCCGCGACCTTCACGTTTTTACCGACTAGACCCGATTTGTCTCCGCGCAGCGTGAACAACTCGTGGCCTTCCAATCCACTTCCTATGTTGTCGATGGCTACCGCAGGGTTGCCATCGGTGTCGAGGGTTACACCTTGGATTTTTGGAATCGAGGGCCCCGCGTAAGCCGCGCATTTGATTCCAGCCAGTATTCGCCAAGCGAGATCGAACATCGGTTTGTCGCTACACCAGCCCAGTGTTGAAGATGGGATGAAAGCCACCTTGTCTCCGGCCTTTTGAGCGAGCACTCGTTCAACTTCCCTCAAATACGGGAGCCGGTGGGTGTATTCGACCGCCCGTGATTGTTTGGCGTCGCCGTCGCCAGTTCCTACTAGGACCAAAGGGGTGGTAGCGTTTTTGTTGACAAAATGCTTGATATTCGACAGCAATGTCGGCAGCAGGGCTCTGAACATTTGCGGGCTCGATGCTCCCGAGAGTCCGGCTTCCCAGACGACACCTTTCAGGTCCAGTCCCTTGAAGGGATGCAGAGCCGAGTTGTAAAGAGACGAGGGTGCCACTGGTCCTGACGTGTCAATAGGTTTCTTCGGCGGAGGGACGACGAATCGTTTACCTTTAGCCTGAGCTTTCCTCTGGTTTTCCCTCCACTTGTCCATTTTTTTATTCCAAGCCACTTTGGCGGAAGCGGCCGATGCCGTCAACCGATGCCATACTGACAGGGCGCGCTGTCCCACCGCGGAGGATTGCAAAGAGGCGTGATCCAGCCATGAGAACGGGGGGGCGTCCGGTGGTGAGGGAGCGATAATGCCGACGGGCACTCCGTCGAGGTCGTTGCTCAGGGCTTTCGCGATGATATACGCCATACCTGGCATTTGCTTGGCGTTTTCGGATGCGCAGGAGCGCCAACATCCGGAAAGGAATACCGGGCTCAAGGGGGTTTTCGATATTTTGAGTTTGAATGTGAAAACACGCACAATATTTGGATGAGCGCCTTTGAATATGATGTTGTCATTCCAAGGGTATTGCCCGAGGGGTTTATGTCCAAACTCGCCTCCCATGTAGAGCCACACGTCCCCTACCAGGACGTTTTTGATTTTCGTCAGGCTGTTGGAGTCCCTTATTATCATGTCCGAGGGTTTGGCGTCCGCTTTCATCGGTTTGAGTTTAATTACCCATTTTCCTGTTTTGAAATCGGCTCTGACGGTGTGTTTCTGTCCCTTGAACTCCACGGTGACTTTTTCATCCGCTGGGGCGTCTCCGAAGATTCGTACTTCCACGTTGCGTTGAATTACCATGCCATCACAGAAGAAAGCTGGTAGCAATACTGCCGCCATCGCGGAAGCCGCGGAATATAGCGACACTAGCAGCAATAGCGTGGTTTTTGCCGCAGTGCGAGTATTTGAAGCGAGCGAACTCATTTTAGCTACCCCTATGTCTTTCCCACCTAGCTGAGGGGGGAGTTGGAGGCGTGGACCGGATTCGAACCGGTGTACGTGGTTTTGCAGACCAGTGCCTAACCTCTCGGCCACCACGCCCTCACGGGCCGGTAACATAAACGACATTTTGAAGTTTTCCAGCGTCGTGGTATTTTCGCCTCGAGTTTTATCGGGCTACGATATGGATGGCTGATATGGGCAGAGTTGTAGACGTGTTCGAGACGTTCAAGAGCATACAAGGCGAGTCCAGCCGAGCCGGGCGCGTTTGTTTTTTCATTCGCTTGGCGGGTTGCGGTTTGTCTTGCAGGTGGTGCGACACGACGGATGCCCGGTCTTTCGGGAGCGGTCGTCCGGTGGCGATTGACGAGCTTGTGGGGATAGCGTTGGCATCCGGCGCGGGGCTTGTCGAGGTTACGGGGGGGGAGCCGTTGGCGCAGGCGGCTACCCCGGAATTGTGCGCGGGGCTTTTGGATGCCGGGCTTGAAGTGCTAGTGGAGACGAATGGGGCGGAGCCGATATCTGTCTTGCCTAGGGGGGTGGTGAGGATATTGGACTGCAAGTGTCCATCTAGCGGAGAGGCCGAGTCCATGAATATTTCAAACTTCGAGGAGTTGCGCGCGAGCGACGAGGTCAAGTTTGCAATACTCGACGCTAGGGATTATGATTACGCGGTGCGGATGACGAGGCGCTATGGGCTCGAGAAGCGCGTTGGCGAGATATCTTTCAGTCCCGTGTCGATTTCGGATGGAGTGGGATTGTCCCCCAAAGAGTTGGCGGGATGGATGTTGCACGACAATGCCACCGCTGTTTTGCGCCTCCAGCTACACAAGATTGTATGGCCAGGAGGGGAGCCTGGGAGCGCTTGCGGTCGAGTTGTGGATGGCTAGGAGGAATCATTGAAGGTTCATCGGAATTCGATAGAGATTGCGACGTGTGGTGTATGCGATATGACGGATATTACGTCCGAGGTTGAGGCGGTGGTTGCCAAGTCCGGGGTTGTGACGGGACTTTGCAATGTTTTCAACGTCGGGTCGACCGCATCCGTAGGTACGATAGAGTTCGAGCCGGGATTGGCGCGGGATTTTCCCGAGATGATGGAGCGGCTTGTTCCGCCTGGCCGATCATATGGGCATGAGAAGACTTGGCATGATGGCAACGGGCATTCACATCTTCAGGCGTCAATGTTGGGCCCAAGCGTTACTATCCCAGTCGAAAACGGCGTGTTGGCCACGGGGACGTGGCAGCAGATATTCCACTACGAGGCGGATGTGAAGCCTAGGAAGCGACGTGTAATAGTCACGGTTATGGGGGAATAGATCAAGGAGAATTGCGATGCTGCGGATTTCGGTCGTAGGTGTTTTGTTGGTGTTGGGCTTCGTGTGCTATGGGAGTGGCGAGCTTATCGTGTTTGATGGGGGCGAGCATATGTCCGGAGCGACATGGGCCCATCCGAGGGGAATTGCCGAGATGAGGATATCGTACAAGCGTCCCTTTTCGAACAAGGCGCATCTTTATTTCAAGGCCAAATGGATTGACGGGTGGTCCGGGGCTGGCTGGAACTGGAAATCCTGGAAGGGGCGGGGCGACGATATAACCGGATTCAAAACACTTCGTTTCCGCTTGGCGCTCTCCAATGATCGGATAAAAGGCCTCTTGGTGCAATTGACCTCCAATGATGGGCATGGAGCCGATGCGCAGGGCCCCAAGGTGATGGTTTTGCCGAGGGTAGGCGCTAGAAACAAGTACGTTTTGGTTTCCATCCCTTTGGAGAAGCTGACGGGGGGGGCTCTGGATTCGAAGAACGTGTGGGGAATAAATTTCGACGTGCACGCTTTCAACAAGGAGGGCGAGTGCAAGATTTTTATAGACCAAATAGAGTTCACTCAATAATCCAAGGTGTTTTCCATAACCTTGGAGATGACACCATTGAAAAAAGGCTTAACCCCGTGAAGATTAAGCACTTGCCAATTATTCAGCGAGCCCTAATTCGGAGCGGTTGCCAAGCCCTCCTTGAGCTTGATTGGGGGGCGTATTACGGAGGTCAAGCGCTTTCTTTGTACACGTCGAATAGCACCGCCGCGCATTCTTTATACGTCTGGAAACGTTTTTGCGGTGTTTTTGCGATCATCTTCTCGAGAGCGCCAACCAGTTTCGGATTCATTTCATGAGGGAGCTTGCCTTTGAGCGAATGCACGCGCATCGACACGACATGCTTGCCCACGAGGGATTTTATGTCGTCGGCCGAGTAATACGGCTGTTTTGCGAACATGTGGAAGAGTACCATTCCCAAGCTGTATATCTCGCTGCATTGCGATTCCCCCGAACCGACGACGCGTTCCGGGGGCAAGTAGTAGGGGGAGCCTTGGATCTGTTTAGAGTTGCCTAGCCCCGCCTCCTCTATCGATTGTGCCAAACCAAAATCCACTAGCTTCACATTGCCGTTCGTGTCTATCATGATGTTTTGGGGCTTCAAGTCGCGGAAGAGGTATCCCTTGTCGTAAACGTGTTGTTCGGCGGAGAGAATCTGGAGGGCCCAAAGCAGTATCTGTTTTTCCGGGCGTTTCACTGGGGAGTCTATGAGATGGTCGAGTCGGACCCCTTCTATATACTGGAACACGGCGAAATACTCGTCGCCCCACAACCCGAAGTCGAGCACGCGGTTGATGTGTTGGTGCTCTCCCATTTCCCAGCATATTTTGGCTTCTTGCATGAGTGAAGTGGCCAATGTCTGATCTTGTTTTTTCTTTCTCGGGAGTAATTTTACTGCGAACTCCACGTCTTCATTGCGGCGATGGAACGCATGGTAGACGCTTCCCATTCCGCCGCCTCCAAGCGGTTCGTACAGCCAGCAATCCTTGATACGCATGGGGATGAAAATAGGAATGTTGCAGTTGGCGCAACGCCCCATGCTCAATCCATCATAGGAGGCGATATCTATTTCAATCTCGCATCCCGGACACGCAATGAAGCCCTCCTCCAAATTCTCCAATGGAGGTTTGGCGTGTATTTTCTGGGTTGTTTCCCTATGAAAATCCAACCCGAAATCGGAGAAAAAATTTTTTCTGCCGCCTAAAAACCACATTTTACGAATCTCCAGGGCGGAATGTCGATCCCAAATTCGTCGAATCTCCTACCAACTCCACCGCACTGCTTTAGAAGCAAAAAATATGCCAAAGAAGGAAAGCAATACTCCATTTACACCTTGTTAGCGTGAAAATCAAGGCGGGGGATGGTTGCTAAACCCGCATTATTTTCCGCTTGGCTATTTGAATGTAGCGTGCGTGCCTGTTATTTTGCCTGTGCTTATCAGGTTTGAGAAAGGAGAAAGAGGGGGGGGGGTAGGAGGCATAGAGCTATGGATAGAGGCGAGTTGAAGAAAATAGTGCATGGGTATCTGGAAGAGGGGTTGTCTCTTGGAGAGATTCAGGGCAGGCTGGCATCGGAGCACGACGAGACGATGACTTTCCTGGATTTGAGACTTCTCGCCGCTGAATTGGAGGGAGTGGATTGGACGCGGGGCGAGGCCCCCGAGCCGGAAAAGGACGAAAGGACCGACGAGGGCAAGTTGGATGCTGGTGGGGGCACCGTGGTGGAGATTAGCAAAATAGCGAAACCCGGAGTCGCGCTTAGCGGATCCGTGAAATTCGCATCCGGGGCGTCCGCGGAGTGGTCTTTGGACTCCTATGGACGGCTGGCCTTCGATAAGCAGACTGGAACACCAACGCAACAGGATATCATGGAGTTCCAAGAGGAGATGCGCAACAAGTTGGGTGGCGCCAAATGACACCGGAGGGCGCCACACTACGATTTCAACGATAAGGACGGGTATAAAATGTCGGACAATGAACAGCCGGAGATGGGGAGGCTTACTCCTAGGGCGAGGCAATCGCTGGTTCTTGCCAAGAACGAGGCGCGGAGACTTAACCACGACTACATCGGCACGGAACATCTTCTTTTGGGGTTGTTGGCGCTTGGCGAAGGGGTTGCGGTCGAGGTGCTCAAGGCGATGGGGTTGAATCTTCAGCAGCTTCGACTCGAGGTGGAAAAGAGTTCTGGGGCTGGGGGTGACATGCGTGTCGAGGGGGAGTTGCCGTTTACGCCGCGCCTTAAGAAAACGTTGATATTGGCGGCCCGCGAGGCGAAGATGATGAATTTTAATTTCATTGGAACGGAGCATATGCTTTTGGCGTTGTTGCGGGAGGGCGAGAGCGTGGCGGCGAGAATTTTGAAGAATCTCAATGTCGATCCCGACAAGGTGAAAGAGGCGATTGTAGAAGCGTTGGATCCGGACTTTCTTCCTCCTGGAGAATCCGACAACGGGAAGGCTTCCAAGGGGTCCGGTGATTTCGCCGCGCTGAAGGCTTTCGGCAGAGATATAACGGAACTGGCCGCCAATGGCGAGCTGGATCCTGTTATTGGGCGTGCCAACGAGATTGAGCGACTTACCCAAGTCCTTTGTCGCAGAACGAAGAACAACCCTGTTCTTATTGGAGAGGCGGGTGTGGGGAAAACGGCGATTGTCGAGGGGTTGGCTCAGAGTATCGCTGGTGGCGAGGCCCCGGAGGCTTTGCGCGGGAAAAGGGTTTTCGCCTTGGATCTGCCTTTGATGGTTGCGGGGACGAAGTACCGTGGACAGTTCGAGGAGCGGATCAAGGCCGTTATGGACGAGATAAAGGCTTCTGGCGAAGTGATACTTTTCATGGACGAGCTCCACACCATCGTTGGGGCCGGTGGCGCCGAGGGGGCCATGGACGCATCGAACATAATAAAACCGGCTTTGTCCCGAGGCGAGCTTCAGTGCGTTGGAGCTACGACGATGGACGAGTATCGCAAGTACATTGAAAAGGACTCCGCCTTGGAGCGTAGGTTCCAGCCGATCGTGGTCAATCCTCCGACCACGGACGAAGCGGTCGAGATATTGAAGGGATTGCGTCAGCGTTACGAGGAGCATCACAAGGTTAGGTACGAGGACGGGGCGTTAGAGGCTGCGGTGCGGTTGTCGGAACGATACATCAACGGAAGATTCTTGCCCGACAAGGCTATAGACCTCATAGACGAGGCTGGCTCCAAGGCTAGGATAGGGGCTTCGGCGAATCCCCCCGATGTCTCAGATTTGAGGGGGAATCTCGAGAAAGTCCGGAAGTTGAAAGAAGAAGCGGTGTCGAACCAGCGGTTCGAGGAAGCCGCCGCGAGTAGGGACGAGGAGAAGCGCTTGCGCGCGGAGATAGATCATATACTGGAGGAGTGGGAGAGGGGGCTGGGGGATTCCGCTCCAGTTGTTACCGCCGCGGATATAGCCGAGGTTGTGGGGAAATTGACGGGAGTGCCTGTCAGGCAGATGGAAGAGGCGGAAAACGAGCGTCTTTTGAAGATGGAGGAGATGATAGCTAAAACGGTTGTGGGCCAGGACGAGGCTGTCTCCGCTATATCGAGGACATTGAGACGGGCTAGGGCCGACCTGAAAGACCCTCGTCGTCCGATAGGGTCTTTCATTTTCCTTGGTCCCACTGGAGTCGGGAAGACTCTTTTGGCCAAGGCTTTAGCGGAGTTTATCTTCGGCGATCAAGACGCTTTGATTCAAGTTGACATGTCGGAGTACATGGAAAAATTCAATGTCAGCCGTCTTGTCGGATCTCCTCCCGGCTACGTTGGGCACGGCGAGGGGGGGCAGCTTACGGAGAAGGTGCGTCGCAGGCCGTATTCCGTCGTGCTGTTCGACGAGATAGAGAAGGCCCACCCGGATGTTATGCATATGTTGTTGCAGATATTGGAGGAGGGGAAGATAACGGACAGCTTGGGAAGGCGGGTCGATTTCAGGAATACCATTGTTATAATGACGAGTAACGTCGGTGCGGAGCGCTTGGCCAAGGGAGGCGCGTTGGGCTTTGGAGGTGTGAAGCGCGACGATGCCTTTGACAAGGTCAAGGAACAGCTCTTGGAGACGGCCAAAAAGAACTTCAAACCTGAATTCATAAACAGGGTCGACGAGATTATAATTTTTCGTCGTTTGAAGATGGAGGATTTGCGCAGGATAATTGACATAGAGCTGGGAGCCGTTATAGAGCGTGTTGGTTCCCATGACATACGCTTGGAAGTGGACCGCCAAGTTGTCGACTATCTTATTCAGATTGGCTACAAACCCGAATATGGTGCCCGTCCTTTGCGCAGAGCGGTAGAGAGACATATCGAGGATTGCCTCGCCGAGGAGATACTTCGCTGTCGAATCAAGCCTGGGCATACGGTGAAAATCACGTTGGACGATGATAAAATATTGATTTCTCCAATGCCAAGAAAAAGGAAGTCCTCTAGCGGTGCGAGAAAAAAAGCTTCCAAGAAATAACACCTCCAAGGCTCGGCAATTCGGGAGGCGTATTTTGATGTCGGTCTTGATTGGCTTGGCGTTGGGGTACGGGTTCCTTCTCGTTGTCGCCGTGTTTTTTTCCGACAGACTTATTTTCCCGGTGCCGCCCTCTTCGTATGGCAGAGACACCGCCGGGGTGGAGTTCGTGAAGTTGCCGGCCGGGGGCGAGGTGGCCGTAATGGAGCTTAGCGTTGAACATCCTCTGTTTCACATCCTTTACAACCACGGCAATGCGGAGGATTTGGGCGGGGTCGAACCGTGGCTACGAACGATTGCGAAAGAGTTCCATTGTTCCGTGGTGGGATACGACTATCCCGGGTATGGTGTTAGTTCGGGGAAACCGTCGGAGCGTTCCGTGCTGGAATCTGCCGACGCTGTGTTTGATTGGATGGTCGGGCGTGGCATTCCCGAAGATCATATCGTCGTTTGGGGGCGTTCGATTGGAAGTGGCCCGGCAACGTATTTGGCCGCCAATCACCATGTAGGGGGGGTAATCCTGGAAAGCGCCTACAAGTCCACGTTTACTGTGGTTACCAAAGTGCCTATTGTTCCCTTTGACAAATTCGACAATATTTCATTGATAGGCAAAGTCGAGTGTCCGGTTTTGGTTATGCATGGAAAACGTGACGGGGTAATACCCTTTTCGCATGGCGAGGCTCTCTTCGCAAGAGCTAAACCACCCAAAAGCTATCTATGGGTTGAAGATGCGGGGCATGACGATTTGGATATGGTTGGCGCGGAGGCTTATCGAAATGCGATTAGGGAGTTCTTGTCCGCTATTGCCCGGTAGTCGCGGGGAAAGGGGACCTGCTCAGCTGAAAAAGTCGAAACCGCGTCACCACCTAGGCAAAAGCAACGTGATCAGCGGTGCGTTTCCGGCTTTCCCGGAATTGGCAAGTGCCTCAAATTGAGTAGTAAACATTCGTCGTTCCAAAGGGGGTTGGGAGGTTTGCTCCCAAAACAGTGGGGACAACACCGCTAAAAACAGATTTACCCCAATGACAATAAGGCACTTGCCAATTATTCAAAAGGCCCTGTGTAGGACTGTGATCCCGCCTAAGGCTACGGCGGGACATGTAGACGACGAACCGACGGCTTTATTCCGCTTTGTCGTCGGCTTTTTCTTCAGAAGCGTTTGCCTTTTCCTCGGGCTTTTTCTCTGTCGGCTTTTCTTTAGCTGGTTCTTGACTTTTAGTCTCGGAGGATTCCGCCTTAGCGCGTTTTTTCTTGGAAGTCTTTTTGCTTTTAGTTTCTTTTTCCTCTTCAACCCATGCCAAGACGCACATTTCCGCGGCATCGCCACGTCTGGTTCCCAGCTTGATTATTCTCGTGTAGCCACCATCACGATTAGCGTGTTTGGGCGCTAGTTCCGAGAAGAGTAGAGAGACGGTGTCGACATCGCGGAGACGGGCGATAGCCATCCGCCTATGATGCAGACCGCCTTTTTTCCCCAATGTGATCATTTTCTCGGCGAGACGGCGGGTCTCTTTAGCCTTTGTCAAGGTTGTCTTTATGGCGCCTTGGCGTATCAGGCTACACACTTGGTTGGCCAAGAGCGCTTTCCGGTGGGCGCCGGAGCGCCCTATCTTGAATGTGTGCTTCCTATGGCGCATAGGATTATATCTCCTCTTGCTTTAATTTTTCCGCGGCTTTCTCCACCAGCTTGGCCAAGTTGTCACTGATATTCATTCCCAAGCCAAGATTCATCGATTCGAGTTTTTCGCGAATTTCGTCCAACGATTTTTGGCCGAAATTACGATATTTGAGCATCTTTTGCTCGGTTTTCTGGCATAGTTCGCCGATTATTTTTATTCCGGCGTTGTTGAGGCAGTTTTGAGCTCTCACCGACAATTCGATTTTTTCAACTGGTTGAATGAATAGCCTGTGGAGTTCGCGTTCGTCGGCGGACAAGGAATCCAGGATGTTGTCTTCGTCTGCTTGGGAACCAAAGAAGGGACGCAAGTGGTCTTGCAGTATTTTCGCCGTGCGTTCCAAGGCGCTTTGTGGGTCGATGCGACCATCGGTCCATATTTCCAACGTGAGACTGTCCATCTCGGTTTCTTCACCGACACGGGCCGCTCCAACGTCGTAGCGTACCCGGGAAACCGGGCTGAAGAGAGAGTCTATGGGGATTGTTCCCAAGGGGTGTTCTGCTTTTTTGTTTTTCTCGGCTGGAACGTAGCCCCGTCCCACGGAAACCTCGATGTCGGCTCTTAACGAGACATCCTTTTCAGTTATGTCGCAGATGACCAATTCCGGATTGAGCACTTTGGTGGTTCCATCGGTGGCGATATCGCCCGCCGTGACAGGGCCAATCCCCTCTTTCTTCAGCTCGAATGTTTTAGCCCCAGTATCTGAATCCCAATCGAACAGGACTTTTTTCAAATTAAGTACTATTTCGGTGACATCCTCCGCTACGCCCGGCAGGGTCGCGAACTCGTGGGGGGCGCCATCAATGCGAACCGCGGAGATAGCCGCTCCGTCCAAGGAGGACAAAAGGATGCGCCTCAATGCGTTTCCTAGGGTATGCCCGAATCCAGTCTGAAACGGTGCGGCAACGAACTTAGCGTACGTCGGAGTGGCGGTATCCTTGTCCATTTCGATGGACTTGGGCAATGGAAAAGCTTGTAAATCGCTCATTTCAACTATTCCTCCATGGGAAGGCGGGCGCATTGCCAGCCTACTTTGTTTTTTATATCTCCAGTCTCAACCGCATACGACACCCCCTCACAAATCGGGCAGGAGGTGGAATATCATTTCTTACGTCGGGAATTCCTCCTTGGAGTATTCAAACTCTGCGCCTTTTGGGAGGCCTGCAACCGTTGTGCGGTACGGGAGTGACATCCTTCAGCGCCGTTATGTCAAGCCCAGTAGCGGCGATTCCCCTAACGGCGGACTCTCTGCCGGCTCCAGGGCCCTTTATCCTGACCTCCACCTCTCTCATCCCGAAGGATTGCGCGCGCCTAGCGGCATCTGTTGCCACTTGCTGCGCCGCGTAGGCCGTGCTCTTCCTTGAACCCTTCATTCCCATCTTACCACCACTGGACCAGCAAAGGGCATTGCCGTTCAAGTCTGTAATAGTGACTTTGGTGTTGTTGAAAGTGGCGTTTATGAATGCTATTCCGGATGTTATGGCGCGTCCGGATTTGGAGCGTTGTTTTCCAGGCTGGGACGCGGGAGATGTCTTTCCCAAATCAGCTTTGGATGAGCCGTCAGCTCCACTTCCATCGTTCCGCGAGGAGGTGGCAGCCACGTCTTTGGAGGGTGCTTCATTTCCAGTCTTGGACTCGCTAGGCCCAGATCCCGTCTCTGTCTTTTCTTTAACGTCGTTATCCGCCATGATTATTCGTCAATCTCCTTTTAGATTTATTATTTCCCCGCAAGTTTGCGTTGAGTTTTGTCGCGGATAGCACCCACCGTCTGTTTGCGACCTTTACGGGTGCGAGCGTTGGTCTTTGTCCTCTGTCCCCGGACCGGCAGTCCCCTGCGATGCCGGAAACCCCTGTAGGAGCCTATCGATTGTAGGCGTCTGACATCTTGCGCCACGGCGCGTCGCAAATCACCTTCGACGGTGTAGTCGCTCTGCAATATGGACGTAATTTTTGAAATGTGTTCGTCAGTGAGGTCGTTGGCCTTTAATCCAATCGGAATATTGGCTTTCTTGATGATTTCCAGCGCCCTAGTTGGTCCCACCCCGTGGATATAGCGGAGGGAATACTCTATGCGTTTGTTTCCTGGTATGTCTATTCCGAGTATGCGCGGCATAGCGCGTCTCCTTTTTTTTAGCCTTGTCGTTGCTTGTGCCTTGGATTGCGACGACACAACACTCTTACAACTCCGTTGCGTTTCACTACCTGGCAGTGCTCACAACGTCTTTTAACCGAGGCTCGTACTTTCATTTCAACATCCGCGTTTATAGTGCCTGAACATGGTCGACGGAAATGCCCGACGGCCGAACAAGGACGTGTAAACTAGACGGTTCCTCAATATAGTCAAGCGGGAGTGTCGGAAAAAATCGCTTTTTTCGGAATAGGACTTGCTGAAGAGGTTGAAAATGCGCCGGGGACTTCGTTGTTTTCGCCTCGGAAGGGGCGTTGAATCATTTGATTTTAATCGCCGGTTTTTTCTTTTTGGGGATGAGCGTAATGTTGTTTTTGGGCTTTCCGCGGTTTGGAGCGGCTTTAGCCACTCCTTTTTTGGGGCGGGGCGAGGGGGGATGCGGTTTTGCTTTGACACTCAGAGCCGCTATCACATCGTCCCAGGAAGCGAATCGCCTATCCGGGGATTTCGCCATCATTTTTGCCAATGTGTTTTTAAGTGGGGTCGGTATTTTGGACTTGTCGGGGAAGTGTAGCTTTTCTTTGAGGTGTTTTCTAATCAACAGGTCTAGGGAGGGTGCGGTGAACGGCTGAATGCCCGTTAACATCTCAAAAAGTACGGCACCTAGGGAGTACTGGTCGCAGGTCCAATCTATTCCCGCGTCCAATGCCTGCTCTGGGGGCATGTACGCGGGGTTGCCTTGGAATACGTTCCGTTCCGTTTGGAACACGCTAGCTACCCAATGGGAGAGGCCTGTGTCCGCTAGCATTGGCTCGTTGTTTTCGCTGAACAATATGTTGTTGGGGGTGATGTTAGCATGGAGTGCGCGGATATCTTCGAGCTGGGACAACGCTTCGATTATGGCCGTGCCTACTTCCACGACGGTTTTCGGGGGAATGGGACCACTTTTTTTAAGCTTGTGCCGCAGATTCCCGCCGACGGCGTAATGCATGGCGATGAAATATAGATTATCCACGTGGCCCGCATCGAAAAACGGAACAATACTCTTGTGGGAGAGGGAGCCAGTGGCTTGAACGTTTTCGAGAAAGAACTTTTTTGGCTGCGGACCGTCGTTCTCTACTTTGAATACCTTTAACGCCACGGTGCGCTTTAGGCCTGCTTGGAAGGCTAGATGGGTGGTCGAATGGGTGCCTGTTCCGAGAGTCCGGATGATTTCAAATCCCGTTATTTCCGGTAATTTGGACAACTCGTTGTCCTTTGAGTTGGGAAGCTGGATCGGAGCGAGTTGGGCGGTTTCCTGGAAGACGAGCTCGTCGTCCTCTATCGTTTCGAAGGTGGTCATTGGGGAGGGGATCATCATTGCCTCGGTGGCCGGAGCGATGAGAGGTTCCAAATTGATGGTCGTTGTGTCCGTAGAGGGATAGGGCGGGGAATCGCTGGCGTGGAACGTAAAAATGAAATTTCCCACAGCTACGGAGTCGCCGTCTCTTATCTCCACCATATCTCCGGAGACGAGATTGTCTCCCACTAGTGTGCCATTGCTCGAGGTGTCCTTAAGCGCGAACTTGTCGTCGTGGCGCAGTATGGAGCAGTGTAATCTGCTTATAGAGGTGTCTCCGCGTAGTCGGAGATTGTTATTCAGGCTTCGGCCTATCTTGAATTCCCCGTCGGAGCCGGCAGCGATTGGAATGGCTTTGGGGGTGGCGTTGTCGTCGAATACAAGGTAAGGCATCCGTTCCTCGCTATCATTTGAAGTACTGTTCGCGTATTTTCTTCTTGTTCTCTTCCTCCCTTTTCAGGCGTTCCTCCTCGAGGATAGCTTCTTGCTCTTTCTTGATTCCCGGCATTTCCTTGGTCAGCTCGAATAATACGAAATCAGATTTGTCCGGGGAGAGTTTGAAGTGTAGTTCCGCCGAAACCACGTTGCCTTTCCAGTGATGGAATTGCTCAAGAGGCTCTGGCGCTTGTGTCAAATCGGCCTTTTTGACTTTACATTTCGTGCATATCCCCTTTTTGTTGAACTTGTGTTTTCCTTTCGGGCACAGGTTCTTGATTTTTTTCAACCTGGCCAAACGCTCGATTTCCTTCTTGTTGAATTCTTTCGTCTCGATGGACTTCCCGTAGCGTTCGACGGTTCTGGCCAGAAGGTCCTGCATTATATCCATGGGGGCTATGCGGTACACCACGTGTATTTTGTAAAGAATGTCGTTGATGTATGAAAGCGTTACACTCTTCACGGGCCCGGTTGCATAGGCTATGGATTCGTCGCCGTTTTTAGGCTGAGTGTTTGGAGATGGAAGCTGCTTTTTGAGAAGCAGATCCACCTCTTCGCCTGAACACCCCATTAAAACGAACGCTTTCTCCCGCTTGAAGTTGAATCCTTGGTCGGCATCTACTCCGTAGCGTGAGCTTGCTATCTCCATCTGAAGGCTTCCTATCTTATCCTTGAGCTTAGCTAGTTGCGTGTCCACGTTAGTGAGTGGGACGGTAGGCGGTTTATTTTGAGTTGCCGGAGTCTTGGACATAGCAACATCATTCCCGGAGTCCGGAGGCATTTGAGCCCCGTCATCAGGCGACGTGCCGTCATTGTTATTCGTGTCGGAAGCGATGTTTTGGGCGGCTTGGCGGGTTATGTATTGCTCGATAAAGCGTTCGGTGACGCTTTTGGGGGTGCGCCATTCTCCCCATGCCCGGATATAGCCGCGCTTTTCATTCTCGCTGGCCAATTCCCTTAGCTTTCTCAAAAATATCTCATTGGCGCAGGAGGATTTTCTTCTGTAATACGTCCGAACTCTCTTCTGGATATACAATGATTGTTGTTGCTTACGGAACGATGCGTCAAATTTAGCTCGGTCCACGGGAGAGAGGTCAACGAAGGCGATTGGAAGTTTGTTGCCTATCCGGACGCTATTGCCTCCTATACCGTATCCATAGAAGATATCAGAGACGGTCTGGCTATCCCTGCCGCGTTGGACATGCACCGTTACGTACTCGCCCCTATCCACGGATTTGAACTTCGCTTTCGCCTCCTGGACCGCCTTTTTTCGGATTTGGTCAATAGTCCAGGGGTAGCGTTCGGCCGCCGCCTTCCTGGCTTCGTTCGCCACGTTGCTTAATTTTTTCGAGAGGGGCTTGGAGTCCGGCTCCAATGTCATTATTGAACCTACTTTGGCCATAATCGCCTCTTGTATGAAAGGGTCGGAGAGGTTTTCCTTGGCATCGTAGAACTCTTTAATGATGCGGGCTATCTTCGCTTTTCGGATGTCGGATAGCGACACGTTGGAATCGATAGCGAGAGCCATGGGGCTTCCCCCTAGGATGGCAAACAATATGCCCGCCGAGATTCCGGCGATTATTTTACTCCTGCTCTTGCTCATTGTGCGTTTAGCGTTATTCATAAACGGATGCTGGTTAGTTCCGAGAACCCCCGTGGCCACAGAGAATCAATTCCTAAGAGCCATGACCGACATACCACCCCAATATACCACGGTGGTATTGAGAGCGCAAGTGGGGGGATATTAAAATTTTACGGGGTTGGATTGGCTCTTGGAAGTGGAGTTGAGTAGGATGACTGTAAAACTGATTAATTCCGAGATGGATGTTTTGGGTGGAATTGTCCGCGACGGGACATGGGATTTGGACACCGTCACCCATGCTAAGTGGAGGGCGCGGAAGGACGGGGTGGTGCTTACGGCATACGAGAGCGGGAAGCTTGTAGTACAAGGGAAAGGGGAGAAGGAATTTGTCGAATTTGTCTTGGAGCCATTGGTGACGGGAGTGCTGTCGGAGCGTTCGGGTAGCGTAAAGAGCGGGGCGGGCGATTGCTCGATTGCCTTGCCTTGGCCTCATGCTGGAATGGACGAGAGCGGCAAAGGTGACTATTTTGGGCCACTGGTGGTGGCTGCGGTATTCGTGCCCTCGGAAGGCGCGGCCGCGGAGTTGGAGTTGCTTGGGGTTAAGGACTCGAAGATGATAAAGAGCGATACCAGGATAGCCAAAGTGGCGGCGGCGATAAGAAAAGTTGTGCGCGGCGGGGCTTCGGTGGTCTCAGTGGGGCCGGAGGCCTATAACAGATTGTACGAAGACATTGGCAATCTCAATAATTTGTTGGCTTGGGGGCATGCCCGCGCCTTGGAGAATCTTTTGGAGCGCGAACCGAGTTGCGGGGTTGCTTTGGCCGACAAGTTCGGCGCCGAGTCATTGATTAAAAATGCGTTGATGAAGCGAGGGAGGTCCGTGAAGCTGGTCCAGAGGGTGCGAGGGGAGTCGGATTTGGCCGTGGCCGCGGCATCCATCTTGGCTAGAGACAGGTTTGTTGGCGATTGCGCTAAGCTGGGAGAGGAACTCGGAATGGCTTTGCCAAAAGGGGCGTCCAAGAAGGTGGAGGAGACGGCTATGGAAATTGTGGCCCGTTTCGGTGCGGAGCGACTCCGCCAAGTGGCTAAACTGCATTTTAAAACCACTGGCAAGGTGTTGTCCGCGGTCGATCGGAATAAGGAGGGCGCGTCGTGAATCTGCCGAATAAAATTACCGTGGGGCGGATATTGATGATGTTCGTCTTCCTTGTTATCTGCAATGTGGACGAGCTGATTCCCGATGACGGCCTTAGAGCATGGTGGCGGGCCGTGGGGTTGATGTTCGCTATGTTGGCGGGACTGACCGACATACTTGACGGCTATGTGGCGCGGAAATATGACTTGGTAACCGATTTCGGAAAGTTGATGGATCCATTGGCGGACAAAATACTTACCGCCACCACTTTTATTATGCTTGTGGACAAGGGCTTGTTGCCGGGGTGGGTGGCCGTGGTGGTTTTGTCGCGGGAATTTATGGTTACCGGGCTTCGTTTGTTGGCGGCTAGAAAAGGCGAGGTCATTTCAGCGGACATAACTGGAAAGGTGAAGACGTTTGTTCAAATGGTTTTTCTAGTCTTCGGTGGGTCCATGTGGGTGGGGTGGATTCCTATCCCTGCGGAGAGTGCGATGGTGAGCCACTTATGGATGGGGTTTTACCTTTGCGTGGTGGCCGTGACGGTCTTTTCGGGATTGGCGTATTTTGTCAGACACCGGGATTTGTACCGCAATGTCTGATGCGTTAATGATTTGCAAACGACAGAATGTTACCTTAGATTGAGTGCTGATTGGAGAGTCGAAAATCCGTTGGTTTAGGAATGACCTCCCAGCGGGAGGTTCGACGGATAGTTTCGGGTTTGTATTTGCCAACGCCGTGTCGTGGCGTTTTTGGGGATATTGAACAACAGTGAGGGCTGAAATATGAAAGTGGCCGCTATTTTGAGCGCTAAAGGGAAGAAGGGGGTAGTATCTATTTCTCCGAACGCCTCCTTGATGGATGCTGCGAAGTCGCTTTGCGAGCACAATATCGGTGCGTTGCTTGTCAGTGACTCCAATGGCGGGCCCCTTGGCATAATTTCCGAGCGGGATATTATTCGTAAATGCGCCTCCGGTGCCGCTCTTGGTGATGTGGAGGTCGGGGGTGTGATGACCTCCGATATGCTGGTCGTGACCCCGCAGGACACGCTCGAGACAGCCAGCGGCGTGATGGCTCGTCATCACATAAGGCATCTTCCCGTGGTGGACGGTGGCAGAGTGGTCGGGATGATCACGGTCCGCGACGTTGTCGAGGCGCTTGACGAGGAGAAGGACATTCGGATCCGCCATCTCGGCGATGTTGTCGGCGGCACCTATGGGAGCGATGTTTTTTGATTGCTTTCAGGTTTCTTTTTCTCTATTTAATGTCTAATGTCCGGCTATGTTGGCTGAGCGCTGGCAGGGCTTGTTCATTCCCCTTTTCCCGACTGTGGGTTTGCTATGTCCAAACGTAAAAATCCCGTTATTGTGGAGCTGGAATACCTAGTGGCTTTGTTGGCGGCGGCAGTGGTTCGGGTAATCCCTTTCCGGCTCGGGTTGGCGATGATGAGGGGGGTGGCCATGGTGGTGTACGTGTTTGACTTCCGCCACAGGCGCCGGGTCAAGCGCCATCTTGTTTTCGCAGGCGTGGCGAAAGACAACCGCGAGGCGGCGGCGCTGGCGAGAAGGAATTTCAAGCAGTTGGCGATGATTCCCGTGGAGTCTCTGAAGATTGCTCCCAGACTGGCCAGTTGGAACGTCCGGGAGTTTATACGCGTCTCCGGATCTCCGGAAGCAGTGGATTTGTTCTTCGAGTCGGAGGATCCGTCTCCGGCAATCATCGTTACCGCGCATTACGGCAATTGGGAAATCGCTGGCGTTGGTTATTCCCTCCTTTCTGGAATGCCTTTGACCACGGTCATGCGTCCTTTTGACAACCCGAAGTTGGGTGAGCGTGTTTACAAGACCCGTGTCGGCGGTAATCATAACGTATGCCCGAAGGAGGGGGCGATGAAATCGCTCTTGCGGGCGTTGAAGTCCGGAGGGTCCGTATGCATTATCGCGGATCAGCACGCCAACAGGGAGGAGGGGGTGGAAACCATGTTTATGGGGCACGCCGCCAGAACCCACGCCTCGCCGGCGGTGCTACACCTTAAAACCGGGGTTCCTATACTGGTCTCGGTCTCGAAGCGCGTTGGCGTCGGTCAATTCGAGTTTGTATGCGCCGACCCTATAAGGATGAAGCCAACCGCCGACAAAGAGGGGGACGTGGAGCGCTTGACGCAAGAGTACACGACCGCCTTGGAAAAACTTATTCTCGAGGACCCGGCCCAATGGTTGTGGGCGCATCGCCGATGGTTGGATATGCGTCCCAAATCCCCGCGGAAATTGCGGACCAGCGAAGCCCAGTCCAGCACTCCCGACAAGGTGCGGAACTGACCCGGGACATTAAAGCCGAGACGAGAAATCCGAAATCCTAAGCTCTAAATCCCAAACAAATTCAAAATACAAATGACTCAAACCAGAAGTAATATGGCAGAAATGCTCGAGAAGCCTATTTGGGAACATTTGAATTTCGAAAATTCGAATTTGTTTCTTATTTCGGATTTAGAATTTCTTATTTCGGGCTTCGTGTCTTCGTGTGAGATGCCCCTAAATTATATGGAGTGTATCGTCGATCGTTCTTCGTAAGCTATCCAGCATTTTGCCTGGAAAATCCGTCCCGAACATTTTCGAGTCCGCTGTGATGGTTGCCCGCAACGAACCCGAATCATGGTTGAAAAAGACTCCAATTCCAGGCGGGGATGGCGTTCGAGGCATGTGACGAACGGATTCCACCGGGACCGACAATATTTCTCCGGGGCCGGAGCATTTCCCCACATTGGCGAAGGCTAGAGAGCAGACATCGCCATTGAAGGGGAGGTTCATCGCCCGCGCTAGCAGGGGCCGCGGAAATATCCGCAGCGGACGCGTCCCAAGCTCCATTGCGGATGGGAATTCCTCCGCCATCGCCCCCATCAACTGTCCACGTATTTCGCGGCATACCTTTTCCAGCGGGATGTCGGGACCGACATCGAAATGGAAGAAAACGAACGATATGTGGTTGAATAGCAGGATTTCGGGGGCGGGCGAGCGCGGTCTTGTGTCGATGGGGACGGGGACGAAAAGTTTGATTTGCTTTCCAGGGGCGGCGGCCCTTTGAAACGCGGTGGCCGCCAGCGCGAGGAGGAACGGTGTTTGCATCATGAACCCAGCGTGTTTCTCGGCCGCCAGCGATATTTTTTCGGTGGTGTCCGGATTGAACTTCGCGAATTCCGCGTGGAGTGTGGATTCAGGTTGCTGTTCTCCTGCCGTCACCTCCGCGTGTTTCGCGCCGAAACACTCTTCTTTGGATGCGGCTATGAGTTTTCTCTGAACGGCTCTTCCCGCTTCGAATTGAGCAGTCCAATGGTGGAGTTCTGGGGATGACGGCACGCTGGCGGCCGTTGCGGATTCCAACGCCGTCAGCTCGTCGCCAGAAAGGAGATTGAGGAATAGTTCCGCACCTCTCGCGTCCAGCAACTTGTGGTCGAATGTCATAAGAAGGGCGTCGCCGGCGTATTCGCGTTTGGCGATGAGAAACCTGATATGCCCACGTCGGTCTTTGAATGGGCGGTTTAGGGTTTTGTCGAGAAGCCCGCGGAAGGCGGCCTGGTCTGGAACGTCCACCTGTTTGACTGGAGGTGGTGGCGCGCTTTTCGCGGTCTTCCAGTAAGGCGCCAAGTTGAAAATATCGCGCGCCACGCGCCCCGTCAGTTCCGGGAGGCGCTCGTGTAACGATGCCAGCCTTTCGCGCAATGCCTCCGCGGAAATCGCGGATGACAGTTCTACGATTAGCGTCGAATGGTTGCCCACGCTAGTCGACATCCGGGAATGGTGGTCCATGGCGCCGATAAGCCAGTCGATGCCCGATAGATAGCGCCTGTTTTTGAAGTATGGAAGCCTCATCGCCGCTAATATTCCAGGTTTGTTCTCTAGCCTTGTCTCGTATGGATTCGACATTCTTGAATATCATTGCGCACGGGATTGTCAAGGCGAGGGGAGGCGGGAAAGGAGCATCCTCGTCTCCAAGGGGGAGGGGGGCGGCGCGCTGTCCGCGGGCTCGCCACCAGCCTCCCGCTATTCAGTGAGCCCTATTTGCGCTGAAACCTGTCCCAACAGCGGAGATTAAGTATAACCGTTGGTGACGCGCCAGCCTTGTCCGGGACGCATTCGAGCTCGATTTTGTTGCTCTTGCCCCGCTTTAATTCGGGAAGGACCCAGCATGGATTGAATTGCGGAGCGCGGAATTCGCGTTTCACATTGTCGGTCTTGGCGTCGTAAACACACCCCCAGTTGACATCGTGCGGGAATGATATGTATTCGCCCGGCGACAAATGTTCCTGTATTACCAGCTCCCCGCCGTTTACTTTGATCCTTATCTCTTTGGCACCACACGGGGAGTTGGAGGGGATTCTTAGTAGGGGGAGCATGTGTTGTTTGTTTCTGTTGCCTAGGGCGGCGGGGACGGTTACTTTCCATCCCGCGGGAGTGGCGCCACCAGACTGGACTAGGTCGTCGCTGAGGCCGTAACGTTCGAAAATGGCTGGATTATGGGTCAATTTCCAGTCCGCCGAGAGGGGTTTGACCACCGCTCCTGCCTCGGGCTTGACCGAGAACTTCGATGCCGGCAACATCTTGCCGCGATCGCAACGCCAGAACCCCCTGAATTCAAGTTCCAATTTGCCATCGGAGCCTTTTTTCAGGCGGTACATTCTGTCGGTTTGCCTGAGAAGCATTTTTACTTTTTCGGGGAATATGTTTTTCAGTCTGGCATCCTCCCAAAGTCGGAGGGCGTCGCATATGGCTTTGTAGTCAGGATTTTTTCTTATCCAATTCACGTCGATATTGAAGTCAACGCCGGAATCCCAACCGCAAACCCTGGCCATCAACCATTCCACATCCTCGAGGGAGGCTTTTGTCGGGTAGTACTGTCCCATCTTGTTGGGAACCAAGTTGTCCCGATACTGGATTTGGCGCATGATCCTGTAGTCTAGCATCGTGCCTCGGAACCCCTGTTCCAAATCGTATTCCCCCCAGCTTTGATACGACATCATGTGCCAGTTGTAATTGCCTTGGGTGAGGCTGTAGGCCATCAGGCGGTCCTTGGCGCCGCCATTGTCGTATATGGTTTTGGCGAACATGTTCAACGCGTATTCTTGGTGCCCCGTCTCGAAGCAGCTTTCGTATCCGTCCAGGATGACGACGCCGTTCCCGCATCCCACGGCGTCCTTGGCGATGTAGGATGCCATCTCGTTGTTCATATCGACGGTTCCAGGGTAAAAGTTGTGGTATCCGCTGAGGAACATGTATCTGACTGGAGCCCCGGCGGGATGAGCTGAATTGGCGCTTTTCAACGCGCCTCTTTGGATTCCGGAAACCACCAGTTTCCCCCCTTTAACCTCCAACTTTTTGAATTCGATTATCTCGTTTCCAACCTGCAACGCCTTGCCATAATTGGTTTTGTATATATCCATGAAGCCATCGACCATGTTCAGCGTCATTTCCTTGGCGTCCTTCGGTGCTGGTTTCACCAAGGTTGTGGTCGGATCCCAATGGGCCAGTCTGGGGTCGGGTTTGGGGGTTATGAACGGCTCCGGGGCGGACATCGGTTTGAGGAATCCGCTCAAAGTGTATGTGGTGTTTTTCGCTTTGGCCGCCTTCCACACCTTTTTAGAGACTTCTGCCACGGCTTTCCTGCCGTCGGGGAATATGCTCGTGTTTATGTCGAAGTGGCCCCAGTTGGAGTAGTATCCATGCATACGGCAGATGGTTCCAGCGCTCATTTCTTTGGCGATTTGAACGCACTTATCCGCATTGGACTGCGACAATCCTAGCCAAAGACTGATTCTCCGCGACATCCGCGACCGCTTGTTCCATTTGCCGAGGAAAGTGGGATGCGGAAGACCCTCTTTTAGCTCTATCGCCTCGATTATGTCCAGTTCGTTATCCCTTCCTCTTGGAACTCCGAAAAGCGCCACGACCGAGCCCTTGACAGTAACCTGTATTGGAGTTGAGGTCATGTGGTCGCGGATTTTTCTGGGGCGTGTGTGGTCCGTGGAATACAGCGCTATGAGTGATCCGTATTCCTGGTATTCCGCGGATACCGGGTCGTATCCATGATGCCCGTCGGTGTTCGGTTCCAAGCTGAGGCAGCCGATTGTGAAGTTGTCGCTTCGGTTCATCCCCAGCCAGCGGGCTACGGGTTCCCGCATGCTCGTCTTGTATGGCCCCCAGCTTATGGTGTCTATATCCTTCAAGGGCGACGCATCCACAAGCTTCATCCGGATGTATCCCGTTTTCGCCTCTATTTTCACCGTTAGTGTAGCTCCGGACTCGTACGAAAACTTGAGCAGGGCTTTTTGAGTGCCGGCTCTTTTTAATATCTCCATTTTCACCGGCGCTTTGAGATCGCCTCCGTATTTTTTGCACATTATCAAGTAGGATTTCCAGCGGGAATCCGCAGTGGATGCGAGATAGTTCACGTTTTTAGCGGTATCCGCCAGTTTCGTCAGCCGACCCTTGGAGTCCACCGACAGGGCAAGGTGTCCCGCTTTAATCGAGAAATCTGCCGCCGACATCGTCATGGATAGCAGGGACAGGGAAAATAAAAGTACCGTAGTTGCAGTGGATTTCTTGTTGAACATCTCGAAAAATCTCCTGTAGTCGCTTAACCCTGAAAGTGTGTGCGAAGGGGACAAAAAGTGACCCCACCATACTAACTAGCATTTGTCCACTGCAATACAAATGGAGGCTTCTGAAAACGCCCTGAACTCAGACTGTGGAAGAATGGCCCGAATGTGGAGGGGGTAGGGGGAATGAGTCCTGGCTCGCACTTGGTGGGACTTTTGAGGCCAATTGTGTTTTTTCCAGTTTTTTCTAGACAAATCGCTTGACTTTTATTTGAGAATGATTATCATTCTTAATATGAACATGAATACTGAACAGAAAAGGGTGATTTTGGACGAGTTGCGCGGGGTGACTAGCCATCCTACGGCCGACGAGGTGTATGTGATGGCTAAGTCGCGGCTTCCGCGGATAAGTCTGGCGACGGTCTATCGCAACCTGGACCGCATGGCTGACAGAGGAGAGATACTACGCCTAGCGGTTCCGGGAAAGAAGATGCGTTTTGACGCCCGTACCGAAGCGCATTGTCATTTGCGTTGCGATGAGTGCGGTTGTGTGGTAGACTTGGAGGGCGGGGACGTCAGCCAAGTGCTTGGCGAATTGGAAAAACTTAAGGGAAAAGCGGGCATAAGGGAATATTCATTGGAATTACGCGGGCTCTGTCCCGCTTGCGGGAGTTTGGACGGTTAGTGCTAACTTTGGTTAGCTTAAGAGGTTTGTTTGGAAAAGGAGGATGGGACGATGGTATCGGAGAAGATGGCTAAGGCCTTGAACGATCAGTTAAACTACGAGATCTACTCGGCGTACGTGTATGCGTCGATGTCGTCTTGGTTGAAATCCAAGAACCTCAACGGGTTCGCCAACTGGATGGAGATCCAGACGAAGGAGGAGATGGACCACGCGTCGATGTTCTATCATTTTCTGCACGATGCCGGAGCGAATGTCGAGTTCGACGCTATCCCCAAGCCAAAGGTGGCGTGGGAGTCGCCCAAGGAGGTGTTCGAGAATGCGTTGGAGCACGAGCGCGGGGTCACGAGGCGGGTGAACGAGTTGATGGATTTAGCTCTTGCGGAAAAGGACCATGCCACAAACGCCAGGCTGCAGTGGTTCATCACCGAGCAGTTGGAGGAGGAAGCGAATGTCCTTTCGATTCTCCAGCAGTTGGAGCTGTTGGAGGGGGCGCAGCCCGGGGCGCTGTTTATGATAGATCGGGAATTGGGACAAAGGACATACAATCCTCCGGCGGCCGCCGCCGGAACCTGATAGCGGTAGATGCCCGCGCCAAGGCTGGCGTCGGGGATGGGATATTTTTGAGTAATGGCAGTTTAAGAAAGGAGAAGATGCCATGTCAACGTTGGTAACGAAAAAAGCGCCGGAGTTCACCGCCACCGCGGTGATGCCCGACAACATGATCAAAGAGGACTTCAAACTCGCAGACTACAAGGGCAAGTATGTTCTGCTCTTTTTCTACCCGTTGGACTTCACGTTCGTGTGCCCGTCGGAGATATTGGCGTTCGACAAGAAGCTCGACGAGTTCAAGAAACGCGACGTTGAGGTGGTTGGGGTATCAATAGACTCCCAGTTCACCCATTTCGCTTGGAGGAATACCGAGCCCAAGAAGGGCGGAATCGGCCAGATCGGTTTCCCCCTAGTGGCGGACCTGACCAAGAATATCAGCCGCGACTACGGCGTGCTCTTTGATGACGCGGTGGCTCTCCGGGGTCTTTTCCTGATCGACAAGGGCGGAATAGTTAGGCATTCCACCATCAATGATCTGCCGTTGGGACGGAATGTCGACGAGGCGTTGAGGATGGTCGACGCGCTTCAGTTCTTCGAGAAGCACGGGGAAGTTTGCCCCGCCAACTGGAAGCCTGGCGAGGAGGCCATGAAGCCTACCGCGGATGGCGTCGCCGAATATTTGGCGAAACATGCGTAAGTTGCTTGTTGCTATGCGTGTCCGCGGGGTTTGAACGCTACGGACACGCCGTTATGAGCGAAAAAAAGGAGTATGGAAGTGAAAAGAAGCGAAATATACAAGTGCGAGTCGGGGATGACTGTCGAGATACTTGCCGACGCCGATTCTTGCGGATTGGAGTGTTGCGGCAAGCCGGCGGAACTTCTCGAGGAGAAGACGGCTGACGCCGCTACGGAGAAGCACGTGCCTCTGCTGCAGAAAAGCGGATCCGGGATCAAGGTCGTGGTTGGCTCTACGGCGCACCCGATGACGGACGACCACTACATCGAGTGGATCGAGGTCATAAACGGCGATTACGTCAATCGCAAGTATCTGAAGCCCGGAGACGCGCCGGAGGCGGAGTTTTATGTGCCGATGCAGGACGGACTCGTAGTTCGTTCCTACTGCAACAAACATGGCCTTTGGAAGGGTTGAGTCGCGATTTACGCGTAAGGAGAGAGAAAAATGAAGAAATATGTTTGCGACATTTGTGGTTGGGTTTACGATCCCGAGGTTGGCGATCCCGACAACGGGATAGAGCCAGGAACGTCTTTCGATGACCTGCCCGACGACTGGACTTGCCCCGAGTGCGGCGTTGGTAAGGACAACTTCTCGGAGCAGTGAATGAAGGTAATTGTAATTGGATGCAACCACGCGGGAACCGCGGCGATAACGCAACTGCGCCAACGCCATCCCGACGTGGAGGTGACGGCTTACGACCGTAACGACAACATCTCGTTTCTTGCGTGCGGGATAGCGTTGTGGGTCGGAGGCGTAATCAAGGATCCGGCGGGATTGTTCTACGCCACGCCGGAATCCTTGGGCGAACTCGGCGCCAAAGTCCGGATGCGCCATGATGTCGAGCGGATCGATTTCGAGTCCCGTTCCGTCGAGGTGCGTAATCTTGAGACTGGAGAGACGTTTTCGGACTCCTACGACAAGTTGATCTTGGCCACGGGGTCCTGGCCGGTTTCCCCGCCAATTCCAGGGATAGATTTGGATGGCGTTACCTTGGCGAAGCTCTACCAGCACGCCCAGGGGATTATTGACCGCGTCAATCGCCCGGAGGTCGAGAATGCCGTTGTCGTTGGCGCCGGATATATCGGTGTCGAACTTGTCGAGGCTTTCCACGCCCACGGAAAGAACGTTACGCTTGTCGAGGCCGAGGATAGGATTCTCAGCCGTTACTTCGACAAGGAGTTCACGCCGTCGGTGGAGGAGCGCATGCGCTCCAACGGAATCGCCGTTAAAACCTCCGAGAAGGTCGTGCGCTTCGAAGGCGAAGACGGCAAACTATCGAAGGTCGTTACGGACAAAGGCGAGTATCCCGCGGATATCGCGGTTTTCTCCACCGGATTCGCTCCCAATTCGGACCTCTACAAGGACGTGTTGGATACCCTGCCCAACGGCGCTGTTAAGGTTGACGGATATATGCGCTCGTCCCGGCCGGAGGTTATGGCGTGCGGCGATTGTGCCGCCGTCAAATCGAACGCCACTGGAGGCGACGAGTACATCGCGTTGGCGACCAACGCCGTTCGTACCGGCATTATGTGCGCTGTCAATATAAAGGAGTCAGCCGTCGAGTTCCCTGGAGTCCAAGGCTCCAACGCGATCTGCGTCTTTGGCCACTCCATGGCGTCCACCGGACTTTCGGAGATGGCGGCCCAGGCCAGAGGCATGGAGGTCAAGACCAACTACGTGAAGGACTCTAGCAGAGCCGAGTTTATGCCGACCTACGACGAGGTGGCGATAAAGGTGGTTTACGACGCGGCGACGCGACGCCTGCTGGGCGCGCAAATCGCGTCTGATGGCGACTATACCATGGCGATACACACCGTCTCGCTGGCGATACAGAAGAAGATGACCGTCGATGAGTTCGCTCTTGTCGATTTCTTTTTCCTGCCACATTTCAACAAACCGGTGTCGTATCTGACGGCCGTCGCGTTAACCGCGCCTTAGGACTTACTGAATAATTGGCAAGTTTCGGGGAGTTTTATCCGCGGATTACGCAGATTGCGCAGATGGGACTTTCGGGTTTTTAGCCACGAATTAGCACGAAGATGTGTGGCCCTGCGATTCCAATAATTGTGACGGCGGAGCCGTCTTTGGAGTGCGGTGCCCCCGCACCCCTAAGTTGTCATTTTTATTGGAGGCGTTTTTTCGGAGGGGGGGGCGAGTGGTTGGATTGATGTCGTGGGGGTGGGGGAGTGCTACACCTATTAGGTTCCTTGTCCTGCGTCTTTGCTTTGCCATCGTCTGTTTTTTGGGGTTTTTCATGAGCGGCCCAAAAGTCTAGGGCTTCTTTCATCATGAACTCTTTGTCCAGTTCTTGGAATGTCTTGGCTCCCAAACTTCTCATAAACTTTATGTGGGAAGGGGCGACCTTGTCTTGAATAGCGGTATCAAGTAGAGTTTTTTGATAATAAACTTGATTGATGCAGATGCCATTGTCGACGAGAAGCTTGATCCCTTTGTCAATGTAATTGTCAGGCCACGCCAGCACATTGCAAAACACAAAATACCCCCAATCATCCCTGTCGGCCTTAATATCTATCTTCCCGCTTTTAATCAAATATTCGAACATATCAAGGTAAGTATCGATATTGTAAATGGCCTCTCTGGAAATTTTAGAAAGCGCATAAAACCCCAATCCATTATGCGAGTTGAGCTCCTTGGCGCTGGCCGCGTCAATAATAGTTTTGAACACCTCTAATTTGTTCTCAATGGGGAAAAACTCCAGCTCCGTGGGGTCGGTTATAGTATCTATAAAATAGCCTATGTAGGTGGAGTCGGGAAGATCATCGCCGTCGCTTAACCTGAAATCCACTCTGGCGCCCCTGCTGATAAGTAGTTTCACTCCAGGCTGATGGAAGTTAATGGCCATTAGAGGTCTCCTCCCATCGATATTGGGGTCGGCTCCAGCGTCGAGATGCGCCTTGATGACTTCTAGTGCCCTCTCCTGCTTGACACGGGGAAACTTCCTCAGCACGGCGATATGATAAACTTCGCAAGCCCTTATCAAAGGGATCAAGGAGTACTCGCTATCCTCCGCATTCATAGGCTTGTTGACGGGGACCCCCTGGGCCAATAAGGCTTTGACCTTATCGACATCCGAATCGTCTATAGCCTTGGCCAACTCGCAGCTTCGAGGCCTCAGGTAATGGAACGCCACGAACATCAGAGCCAACACAGTCCCCAATAACAGCCACTCTTTAGCTCTCATTCTAATCGTTCTCTAAATTTAACCCTATGGGGTCTGATTACTTTATTCTCTCTACTTTGTGTGTTGCTTTGCATCAAAAACACCCTAAAAGGCCTTTTAGATTGATTTTTTTCCTCACGGGGTCTGAGCACTTTATTCTCTCTACTTTGTGCGTGGTTTTGCATCAAAAATACCCTAAAAGGCCTTTTAGATTGATTTTTTAGGCCGTTTTTTTGAATTTAAGGGTTATTAGCATGCCTGGGGGTAAACCTTCGCTATTGACTTTCCCGGATTCCAATTTTTGCGAAGATAGCCTACCACGGATTTGCGGAATTCGCAAGCCCGGGAGTTTTATCCGCAGATTTCGCGGATTACGCAGATGGGAGCTGCGCTTCGCACGGTTTTATCCCTCGCAGAGAAGCAAAGAACGCAGAGTTTTTTCCCTCTTCCCCGCAACATGCCGGTTCCGCGTGCGGAACCGGCATCTTCGTGTGCTTCGTGCTCTCCGTGGTGAGATAATCTTAAAAATCCGGACCCGCAGGCTACAACATTGGCATTGTGCGCCAAGCTATTATCACATGTGTTCCCGAGGTTTTTTTTCAAGACTTTTTTTACCGCAAAGATCACGAAGCTCACCCTTCCGCAAAGCCCGCCTTGTCACGCCGTAAGTTTACTGGAGGCGGATAGGGTTCGCAGAGCGGAGATCGGAAGGAAGGGCACCTTTAAATCACACGAACGTGTGCTTGCCAATTATTCAGCAGGCTCTAGTGTAGGGAACTGCGCTGGGGGTTATTGGGGTCATACCTCCGCTATTGATTTTTGTTGTGAATACGCTATGTTGCCATTATTATGGATTGAAAGCCGGGAGGTTGGAGCGGCGGGGCCGTTAAGAATCGAAGAAGACTGGGGGCGGGATTAATAAGCCCCCTTTCAGTTTCCGGCGGCGGGCTGACAAGAGCGAGGGATGGAGAGAGGGATATAGAGCATAATGGACCGGGTGAAGCAGGCAGGGGAGGCGGAATTGCGAAAAAAGTCCATAGTGGAGGTGTGACCCCTTAGCTTCCACCTTAGCTTCATAGCTTGCATCATACTGGCTCTGCGGCTGCATTAAGAGGAGGAAACTAAGAATGAATACTCAACAACTTGAACCTATAGGTAATGCTTTTTCCCCTGTCTCAACAGATGAAATAGCAAAAATTGAAACTTTACTCGGAGTAAAATTACCAAAGGACTATAAAACTTTCATCTCTATTTATGGTAGATGTGGGTTTGCTGGTGAAGCATGTATTGTAGTTAACTCAAAACGCTTTCCAATATTTACTTTTTACGGGAGTGATACAGATTCGGGAAGTTTGCTGAATCAACTTGAACTTCACCCAGATTTATGTGATATTGGTGCGATACCAATAGCCGATGACCTTTTTAACAATATTTATGTCTACGACACTGAGCAAGGTGGAATTAGCTTATTAGACTATTCATCGGGAAAGGCAGTTGCACACAAAGTCGCAACATCCTTTCAAGAACTTTTTGAACGTATTGAAGTAAAAGAATTTTGAGTGTGAAGCATGGGGGGCATCCATTAAGGTTCCTGTCACTGTCACTGTCAAGAGAAAGTAAAGAATAGGGTCAAACCTCAAAAATTAGCGGAACCCGAGTTCAGAGATTGAGGCTAATGTCAACGGGCACTTCAAAACGGGCCACTCGGGGGCACTTCATAATGGGCCACTTTTGAGCAAAAAAATACTCACTCCGTTTTAATTGTCAAGACTCTTTGCTTTTTCTGATGATTTATCCTTCAGGCGATAGCTTTTTCCATTGATAGAAATGACCTCGGCATGATGCAGGAACCTGTCCAGTATTGCTCCGGCGGCGGGTACATCGCCAATAAGCTTGCCCCATTCCTCAATAGGTCTGTTGCTGGTCATTACAGTTGACCTGAGTTCGTGTCTTCTCATGATCACCTCGAAAAGATATTCTCCGGAACGCTTCGGCAGCTGCTTAAGCCCCATATCGTCAACAATAAGTAGATCCGGCTTAAGATACTTTTTCATAAGCCGGCTTTCCTCCATCAGCATTTCCTCCTTGAGGAAGTCTCTCACAAGGTCGAAAATCGATCTGTAGTAAACGGTGAAGCCGCTTTTTATCGCCCGCAGGGCTATGCCCTGGGCCAAGTGGGTTTTCCCCACTCCGGGCGGGCCCACGAAAAGAACATCTTTGCCTTGTCTGATAAAGTCGCATGACGCCAGGTCGAATATCTGCTTCCTGCTGATTTTCTGGTTGAAGCTCCAGTTGAACCGGTCAAGGGTTTTGTTACCTGGTATGTTCGCGGCTTTGATCCTGCGTTTTATCAGCCGGTTGTATCTTACGTTCACCTCGTCCTGCAGGGCAAGCTCCAGGAACTCCTCGTAGTCGAGGTTGGCGGATCTCGCCTCCTGCAGCCTTACCTCTAGGGAAAGGCCCATGCCGGATAGCCTGAGTTGTTTGATCGCCCGCTTCAGATTCTCGTTCATAGCTTCTCCTTTCTTCCAACAGACCAAGGGGGGGAAGCGCCAGGGGGCGGGGGCTGGCGCTAAGCCCCCGCGGGAAGCCTTCCCGTCCGCTCTTCAGTTTTCCCATTCCGCGAACACGCCGTATTCGGCGACATCCCTGATAAGCGGATGTTCTTCCATGAACCTGAATTCGACTTGCTCTACCTTTGCGTTTATCAGATTTTTCACATCTTTCAGCCTGAAAGCCCCCGATTTCAGGGCCCTTTCGCACGCGGCGTCTATTTCTCTTATCCTGTATTTCCGGCGAAGACTTAAAAGCCCTATCGATGGGCGGAGACCATACTGCTTTCTGTTTTTAAGAAGAGCTTTTACCCAAGCTTCCGCATGACATCCTATATCCCGCGCCCGCGACACTATCCACTCGGGACCTTTTTCCAGCGCGGAAAT
>WFSE01000067.1 GCA_015486135.1 Lentisphaeria bacterium | reverse complement strand
GTCGGGCCCACTGAATAATTGGCAAGTGTTTAATTTTCATTGGGTTAAGCCCGTTTTGAATGGTGTCATCTCCAAGGTTTTGGGGGCACACGTTCGTGTGTTTTGAAGGCTCCCCTCTCTCCGCTTGGTCGCGGACTCCCAAAACCCTTGGAGCCGACTAGCGATCTGACTGAGGCACTTGCCAGTTCCGAGAAAGCCGATAATAGGCCATTGGCGGCGTTAATTTCGCCTCGGAGCATGCCTATATCCTTCCGTTCGCTCCGCGAACCCTTCGGGCTTTGCGGAAGGACTTTCAGCAAGAGTATTTCCTAGCCACTGACTCATCCTCGACTTTTTCGGCAAGCCCTAAGTCGCTCTGGGAAATAGAGTTGCGCTTTTTTGAAGAAGCAAGACGCTCTTGCACAAAGCCCAAAGCAACTACACGCCAGAACGAAGTGAATGTATCAGGATTTCAGGGGGAAGCCCCTCAATCATCGCTTTCAACCGACCATATGCCTTCAGTGTAGCCACCCTCGGGGTGTTGCCTGAGGTCTTCCAAGTGGACGCGCCCATCCAAGAAAAGGACATTGAACTTGAAAGGGCCGTGGAGTCCGGTAACATGCCAGAAACAGTAATTTCCCGCAAGAAATCCAGCTGTGTAACCGTGTCCCAAAAAGGCATTTGAAGCGATATACGCGCAGAACCCAACAGTGGTGGCTGGGGCTGGTACCGCCGAGGCTTTCAGGGAGGTGCCATAGACATCCGTTATTCCGTGGGGATGGAGAGAGGCAGCTAGGGGAACGGTGCCAACGGTCCAGGCGGTGCCCTTGACACTGTTGATAGCGTAGGTGATGGGCAAATCAGTGGAGTTGTCGCGCGTATAGGTATCCTCCGGGCACTTGTAGAGTGCCGACCCTTTTTGCTTGCCGAACGTGGCCTTGTCCAATGTATCCAGTCTTTGTTCCGCCGAAGTAAGGTTCCGGCCGTCGTACTTGCTCAGCAAATCATCCCAAGAAATTTGCGTCCACCATTGGGCGCTTCCCGGTGGTACATAGCATGGGTCGCGAAGTCCCGCTGGGGTGTAGCGACCACCATTGGCCTCGACGTATCCAAATTCCGCCAAGCCTATTTGCTTCAAGTTGTTCATGCACACCACAACCCTAGCCATGCGCTTGGCTCGGGCAAGAGCGGGGAGAAGCAACGCCGCCAAAATGGAGATTATCGCAATCACCACCAAGAGCTCCATCAATGTGAAAAAAACGCTCCGACTACGTCGCTTGTCTAAAGACATCTTACGTGCCCTCCTTGAAAAAGCCACTGCCACACACCGACAACCAAGAGTACCTTTCGTTAAAATGTACTGCCAAGACGTATTTGTCAAGGGGAAATTGAAGAATAATGACATAATAGAGCTTGTCGGATAACTGTGTCCTCCGAAATCATTGGCAAGTGACTTGTCTCTATGGGGTTAAGTGTTTTTTCAATTATTCGGCGAGCCCTACTTGAAGAACTTCTTTGCTTTCTCGAGGAATGCGTTAATCATCGGGTGGTTGGCCTTGGAGGAGGCCTCCGCATACTCGCGGAGAAGCTCTTTTTGTCGTTTTGTCAGGTTCTTGGGGACTTCCACGATGATTTTGACGTGTTGGTCGCCTCGGCCTCCGCCCCGAAGGGAGGGAATGCCTTTTCCGCGGAGCCGCATAACGGTTCCGTTTTGAGTGCCTGGCGGGATTTTCATTTTCGCTTTTCCGGAAATGGTCGGCACTTCCACGACACCTCCGAGGGCGGCGGTGGGGAAGTCCACGGGGAGAGCGCATATTACGTCGTTGCCCTCGCGTTGGAAGACTGGATGCTGGCGGACGTGAATCACCACATAGAGGTCGCCTTGTTCTCCTCCCCCAGTTCCGCCCTCGCCCTCGTTGGCGACACGGAGCCTGGATCCGGTGTCAACTCCCGGGGGGATGTGGATTTTAAGCTTTTTATTCGCCCGGACTCTGCCTTGGCCGTGGCATTTCGAGCAAGGGGTTTTTATGATGTCGCCTTCTCCATGGCAGACTGGGCATGTTTGCCGTACACTGAAAAATCCCTGGGAGGCGGCTATCACCCCGCTGCCACCGCAATGGGCGCAGGGTTCCTTGGACGTTCCTTTCGCGCAACCGGAGCCGTGGCAGGTTTCGCATGTGTCCAGCCTAGGGATGGTGATTGTTTTATCCGCTCCGTAGACGGCATCCTCGAAATCAATTTCCAAATCGTAGCGGAGGTCAGCTCCATCGACCGCTCCGGAACGGTGTCTCGATGAACCACCTCCGAACCCGAAGAGATCCTCGAAAAATGAGGAGCCACCACCCGAGCGGGTACCTTGTCCGAACACTTGGCTGAATATATCGAAAGGATCATGAAACCCTTCAAAGCCACTGGCGCCGGCGCCTCTGGAGGAGGTGAACGCCGCGTGCCCGAGCTGGTCGTAGCGCCGTTTTTTCTCAGGATCGCTGAGCACCTCGTACGCTTGGGCGATCTCCTTGAATTTTTCTTCGGCCTTTTTGTCGCCCTGATTCTTATCCGGATGGTATTTCACCGCAAGTTTCCGGTACGCTTTCTTTATTTCGTCCGCGGAGGCTGTTTTCGCCACTCCAAGCGTTTCATAAAAGTCCTTAGGCATCGCCTTCGTCCCCTTTATTCAAGTCCTGTCCCGGGCCGTTGCTGACGATGACGCTCGCCGGCCTCAGGAGCCTGTCGCCTAGTTTATATCCGTACCGCCACTGCTTTATAACGACACCCTCGTCCTCGTCGGAATGTTCAGCACCTACGGCCTCGTGGAGGTCCGGATTGAATTGTTCTCCCAGTGCATCTAAAACTTCCACTCCGGCGTCTCCGAAGGCCTTGTCGAATTCGCGTGCGATCATCTCCATCCCCTCGCGGAGAATTGTTAGGTCGTCCGAGGTCCTAGCCGCGTCCACGGCCATTTTGAAGTGGTCGTAGACATCCAAAACCGAGGAGAGAGCATCGCATTTAGCGGCTATTTTCGCATCCGCCATTTCGCGTTGGACGCGCTTGCGGTAATTATCCATGTCCGCCCTAGCGCGCAACACCGCGTCTCTAGCGGCTGACAGCTCGCGTTCGAGCTCCTCGATTCGTTCCTTCATTTTCGCGGTTTTCGCACCGCCGCGTTTTTTGTTTTCGCTTCCAGCGTTCTGTCGCTCCTCCCGGAGGGGCTTGTTTTCGCACGTGGATGCTTTTTTCCGTATGGCCATTTTACTCAATGTCCTCCTGTGTGTCGTTTTCGCCACTGATAATATGGTGCTAGTTGCGGAAATTCAAGACATCCGCCAGGCGGGATTTGTTCCACGTGTATTGTCTCCGCTGGGATTCCGGGCGGATGGGGGCGCGGTTTGCCAGGGAAACAACGAACCTGCTCCTAAACGAGAATTGGGGCTTGCCGCGAAATTAGGAAGTCCTATTGTAGGGGGATGGACGGGGAGAGGGAACCGGAGACGGACAATCGTGTTTTGCCCTTTCGTCCCGCTTGTTTTTATGAGATTGGAGAGGTTGAAGTGAATTCGATAGAGCGTCGTGTGAAGCGTGAGCTCGAGCGTTTGGCGGAGGCGGGGCTGGATCGCCGTTTGCGTCCTGTGGCGCCATTGTCCGCTCGGGAATGCATGGTTGGAGTGCCTCCGAGGCGTTGCGTTGATTTTTCCTCGAACAACTATTTGGCGCTAGCGGACAGGCCGGAGCTAAAAGAGGAGGCGATCCATTGGACGGAGCGCTTGGGAACGGGTTCGCGGGCTTCGCGATTGATTTCCGGCACGTCACTGGAAGTGTTGGAGTTGGAGAAGCGCGTCGCGGCGTGGAAAGGGTTCGAGGCGGCGTTGATAATCGGCTCCGGGTATATGGCGAATGTCGGCTTGATTCCAGCGCTTGTCGGACGCGGGGGATTTATTGCCGCCGACAAGCTGAACCACGCCAGTTTGAACGATGGTTGCAGACTTTCCGGAGCGAAATTCATCAGATACCGTCATTTGGATATGGAGGATCTGAAAAGGAAATCGGATTATTTCCTCGAAGGTCTTGCCAAAGACGCTGACACCGACTATCCTTCGATATGCCGCGGAGGGATGCTGGTGTCCGATACGGTATTCAGTATGGATGGCGATGTCGCGGATGTGGCGGCGTTGGCGGCTTTCGCCAGAAAGCGCTCGATGTTGCTCTATTGCGACGACGCGCATGCCACCGGGGTGTTTGGCCCTAAAGGGGAGGGGTTGGCCGTTGCTAACGCGGCGGATGTGGCAATGGGAACGTTTAGCAAGGCCCTCGGATGTTATGGGGCCTATGTGGCGTGCTCCCGTCGCTTGCGGGACTGGTTTGTGGCTAAATGCGGATCGTTCGTGTATTCGACGGCGCCGCCTCCGGCGGTTTACGGCGCTATATCGGCGGCTTTGGATTTGGTGGCTTCGGACGAGTTTCGCGGAATTCGCGCCAAGCTGTTGGCCAACGCGGAGGTTTTGGTTGGGAGAATCGGAGAGCTGGGGTTTGACACTGGCTCGACATCGACCCCGATTGTGCCGGTGCTGGTTGGTTCGCCGGAGGAGACTCTCAGGATAGCTAACGCATTGCTGGAGCGGGGTATATTGGTTCCGGCGATTAGGCTGCCTACAGTGCCTAGGGGGAGCGCCCGATTGAGAATTTCGCTCAACGCGGCGCATCGGGAAGAGGATTTCGACGCATTGATTGACGCATTGCGCGAGGTGGCGTGACGTTGGGGATTTTTTGTTTACTAAAGGAGAGACGCTATGACGGCCAAAGGCGATAACGCGGTTGAACCATACGATGTGGCTTCGGATATCTGGGAGAGAAAATACCGTTACGACGGCAACGACAAGGATGTTCCGGCCGATAAAACTGTCAAAGACTCCTTGCATCGGGTGGCGCGGGCTGTGGCCTCGAATGAACGGGACGCCAGGAAGTGGGAAGCCAAGTTCGAGGAAATCCTCATTCCCCTTTATTTTCTGCCAGGAGGAAGGATTATCGCCAACGCTGGAACGGCCAGGACCGACGTTACAATGTTCAATTGCTACGTCATGAACACAATAGAGGATTCGATAGAGGGAATCTTCGACACCGTCAAGGAGTCCGCCATTACTCAGAAATTCGGTGGCGGCGTTGGTTTCGATTTTTCAACCCTGAGGCCGAAAAATTCGCATATCAAGGGCTGCGAGGCGAAATCGTCGGGTCCAATCAGTTTTATGCAGGTTTTGGACTCCACTTGCAGAACCATCATGAGCGCTGGGCAACGCCGCGGCGCGCAGATGGGGGTGATGCGTTGCGACCACCCGGACATAGAGGAGTTTATAACAGCGAAAAGGGGCAACGCCGCCCTCCAAATGTTCAATCTCTCCGTGGCGATAACCGATAAGTTTATCAACGCCGTCAAACACAACGAGGATTGGGAGCTTTCCTTCAATGGCCAAGTCCATAAGACTGTCCGGGCGACCGAATTGTGGGAACTGATTATGCAGTCCACCTACGACTTCGCGGAGCCCGGGTTCATTCTCATCGACAAGATAAACGAGATGAACAATCTGCACTACTGCGAGACGATAGCCGCCACGAATCCATGTGGAGAGCAGCCATTGCCCCCCTACGGCGCCTGTCTCCTTGGCTCCCTCAATCTAACGAAATTCGTAAAAAAGCCTTTCGAGGACACCGCGGAGATTGATTTCGATCTCCTTAAGGAAGTGACCCGCGTGGCTGTCCGTTTTCTGGACAATATTATCGACATCAGCGGATATCCATTGCCCCAGCAGCGAGAGGAGGCCCGGAGAAAGCGTAGAATGGGGATTGGGATCACGGGGTTGGCGGACATGTTCATATTCCTAGGCGTCCGCTATGGTTCCGCAAGATCTTTGGAAGTGGCTTCGGAGGTCATGAAGACCATTACTGTCACCGCGTACGAAGCCAGCATCTCGCTTGCTAACGAGAAGGGCTCGTTTCCGCTGCTCGAGGATTCCAGATATGTTCGCTCCAAATTTATCGCCACCCTGCCGGACGAAATCAGGCAGGGCATCAAAAACTATGGAATCAGAAATTCGCATTTGACCTCGATTGCCCCGACCGGCACGATTAGCCTTTTCGCAGGGAACGTATCCAGCGGGCTGGAGCCGGTATTCGCCTTCAAATACAATCGTAGAATCCGCGAGGGCCTCGACGAGAAGTTTACCGATGTCGAGGTGATGGATTTCGCTTACAAGAAGTACATCGAGCATATCGGGCGCGCGATTAAGGACGAGGACCTTCCGGACTATTTTGTCACCACTGACGCGATAACGCCGGAGGAGCATGTGGATATGCAGGCCGCGTTGCAGGGGTATGTGGACAGTTCCATATCGAAAACCATCAATATTCCCTCCGATTTTCCGTTCGATAAGTTCAAGGACATCTACCTTTACGCCCATTCAAAGGGGCTCAAAGGGTGCACCACCTTCCGTCCGTCGGAGCATATTACCGGTGTCTTGACCAAGAGCGACGACAAGAAGGAGGAGAATTCCCCCAAACCAATCACTATCCCAAAGCGGCCGGTGGAACTTGAGGGAACAACCTACAAAATCAAAACTCCATTGTCCCCGGACGCCTTGTATCTGACCATAAACGATATTCTGGACGACGGTGTCAGAAGACCCTACGAGTTGTTCATCAATACTAAAAATCTGCAGCATTTTAGTTGGGTTGTAGCCATGACGCGCCTCATTTCCGCCGTCTTTAGAAAAGAGCGCGACCCCTCCTTCCTCGTGGAGGAGTTGAAAAGCATTTACGATCCGAACGGAGGATATTTCTCCGATGGCAGATTTATCCCATCTCTCGCTGCGGACATTGGCTTGGTGGTGGAAAAGCATTTGCGGAAAATAGGCCTTTTCGAGGAGAGGCGCAAAGCCGCCGCGGCCGCCATCGCCAAGGAGGATGCTCCAGCGGAGGACTCGAAATTCATGATATGTCCGCAGTGCAACGAGAAAGGTCTGTACTCCGCGGAAAACTGCCTTAAATGTATCCTCTGCGGATATAGCAAATGCGGCTGATGGGCGTAGGTGTCACCATTTTTCCGTAAAGCCCGTAGGGAGAGTGGTGCTCGGGAGGATGGACACCCTTAAATCCACGGACGTGTGTCGCTATTTCCGCGAAGCCGGATTATTATCCGAGGATTGCGCGGATGCAGCTTCGGTTTTTTTCCGCGAGGCTCCGAGGTTAACCTCTTCCATCTCTTTCTCTGCCTTCTCTGCGTCTTTGCGAGGCGCCCCCCCCGGACCCGTCTTTCCGCGAAGCCCGCTAGGAGGCGCGGAGCGAATGGAAGAATCTCCATACGCGGTTCTTCTTCCTGGCTACACCCGCTACATTCCCTACACGGTGAAACCTTCCCCTCTCTTCTTCAATCAAAGCCGTCGGGTGAATTTGGCAGGCCGGAATACGGCGTGACCAATTCATACGATCTTCGTGAACTTCGTGCTTTTTGTGGTGAAAAAAAACACTATTATCCTGTCCCCAGTCTTTTTGCGGCGTGCCCGAATTATTGGCCCGATTTCGGGAGGGGGCTTGGTGCTGGAGTGCGGGATTCGCGGGTCAGTTTCAGTCTGGATACCAATTCGGCGTTGGTCGGCTGACTGTTCCACATGGTCCTACCGTAGGAACGTTGGAGGTCCAAGGCCAAGTGCGCTCCCGGGGGGGTGGATTCGACCTCAATGGTGACTGTGCCGTCACTTGGAAGGGGGATGGGCACCGCGCAGACAACTCGTCCGGGGTGTTTTGAAGGGGAGGTGGTGATAACGCGCTCGATACCGTTTACGCGAACCTTGGCGACACCGGGAGATCCCCAGAAAATGTCGAAGGAGAATTCTGCTTCCGTATTGCTCTTCCATTTGGATGGCACCGCGAAGCGTTTTGTTATTTTGTCCCCGACGCGTAAAGCGCGGAGTCTCCATCCCCCAAACGACATTGGGCCGTTGTCCCTCATTATGATGGTGTGGCCGTTAAGTTTTGCCAATGTTCCGTTTGGGCGGACTACTCTCGCGATTTTCCGTTCGAGCAGGAATCGATAGATGTCATAACCTGAATACACCACGAAGAGCGATACGGCCAAGGAAAGAATCATCCGAGTCGCGGCGCGCCAACGCCGCTTGATTGCAACGGTCGCGAAATCCGCGGCGAAGCATCCCCCCATAACGGCGAAAACCGGGATGGCTGGAGCCCGGAAACGCGAAAGTACATAGAACGCCGCTACGCCAAACCATAGAGCCGCTGTGAAATAAAGCGTCAACAGCTCCGGGAAGCGCCGCGTTAATGTCGCTGATAGGCCTCGCCTGAGAAAACCAGCGCATAATCTCGTAACCCCGAAGATGAACGCCGCTAACGCCAACGCCAAAGTCACAAAGGAGGTTGGCACGAGATTGTTTTTCAGGACGGGCCTGCCGCCGGGGCTTTTCACCATCGGAAACAGGCCGATCGAACGCAGTGTTCTGCTGGCCAGCCCTTGCGACTCCACCGCTACGTTGTTGGGTATTTCGCGGTAGTCCCAAAAAAGGAGGAGTTTTCTGAATTGCAATTCCGCGAACGCCGCGGGCTCGGAGAGCGCCCAGTCGAGAACGCGTTTCCGTAGCGGAGTGGTCGTGTCCGCGGTCCAAGCCTTGAGCGTTTCCGGATATTCCATGGGGCCCGGGCCGGTTCCAGGATCCCTGCCTCCAGGTGGTGCCTCGGGCGTGTTGCCAAGCCCTAGAACCGTGTCTCCAGCGGTGGACGCCAAAGCCGGATGTCCGGTAATCATTGTGTTGCGGATTGCGAATGGAAGTTGCGGGATGAGAACCAAAAGTAGCAACGCCACTAGGGGAAGGAGATTGGATTTTCCCAGCCAAGGCGCCTTTGAGCCTCCGGGAGCGGACATTTGAGGCCTTTCCAACGTCAACTCTGCCAAGACTATTCCGGGAAGTAGGAGCCAGGCGTTGCCGCGGGTAAGTATCGCGAACCCCAATATCAGCCCCACTCGGGCCCAGTCGACGCAACGATCCCACAATGACGACGAGCGTTTTTGAATCCTCCGCTTGGCGACACAAACACACAAGTGCAGCAGAAGCGCCATCCAAAACGTTTGGAGCGTGGCTATTAGCAAATATGGCGTGTACAGAATGAGAATCGAGGAAAACGCGACTAAAAGCGCCGCCGCGATTCCAGCGAGACCGCTTCTCCTTAACTCATAGGCGGATAGTCCCGCCAGCAATGCGGTGAGCGAGCCTAAAACGCATTGGAGCAGCATCGGACCCCAAGGATTCCCGCGCCCGAAGAGCGCCCGAGCTACCGGCAGGAAAACCGCGTAGTAAAAAGGCTGGTAGTAGTATGCCCCCTCGTAGGTGTTGTCGAGAATCCTACCCGAAAGGGTCTTGTAGGTCGCCATATCGGTAACGGCGCTTGGAGACGCTACACCCGGATCGAGTGATAGAAGCTCATGGCACACTTGTACCCGGACGACGAAAGCCAAAAGCGCTACCGCTATCAGCGCCAGTTGAAATTCGCGATTGTTTCCCCTGTTAGCCATTATGGGCGACAATACGCCTTTCCCGGCATGTTTTCAACGATCCAGTAATCCATTCAAAGCTTTTTTCAGGACAACTTGGGCGGCGTTAGGGGTGGCGATGGCGCGCGCGTTTTTTGACATCGCGGTCAATTTTTCCGGATTAGCCGCGAGTTCGGCTACTTTGAACTCTACTCCGACGGGGTCGTGGGCTTTCATCGCGACACCGTGTTCGAGGAGGTAGTCGGAGTTGCGCTCCTCTTGTCCCGGGATGGGAGAGACGACGATCATCGGTAATCCCATGGCGAGGCATTCCGAGGAGGTGAGTCCACCTGGCTTTGTGACGGCTACGTCGCTGGCAGCCATGACACGTTCCACCGTTTTGGTGAAGCCCAGCGGAAATAATCGGTCTGGATGTTGCCGCGCCAATATTTTCAGATTGTCGAGCAATGACTTGTTTTTGCCAGCCAATGCCACGATTTGTGGGGCGTCGTCCATTTTTAGCAGTCGTTCGGCCAGGTCGTGGATGCCTCCGATGCCGAGCCCTCCCGCCATCAGAGCGACTGTGAACCGGTCGGGGTTCAGGCCTAGTTCGGCGGCGCATTCGGTGCGGGAGAGATTCTTGGAGAAGGCCGGCATGATTGGAATTCCCGTGACATGTATTGTGTTTTCCGGGATTCCGCGGCGTTTCATCCTAAACGCGATTTCCGCGCTGGCGGCGAAGTATCCCGTCATGAAGTCGTGGACCCATAGCGCGTGGAGGTCGAAGTCGGTGACTTGCACCCATGAGGGAGGGAGATCGGCGCCGTCCCGAATCATCTTGGATATGAGCTCCGGAGGAAGGAAATGGGTCGAGATTATGAGGTCCGGTTTCAATTCGATCATTTTTTTGAGTAGTTTTCTCGTGTTGAGCCTTTCGATGGCCACTCGAGCTTTTTTCACCAGCGATTTGTCGCTCCGGACGTGGTCGCTTTTTTCGTACATGTATCCCCAGAGACCGGGATATCTGTTGATGACGCTGGCATAGGATTCCGCGTAGAGCTTGCGGAAGAGGCGGGGGACGTAATCCATGACATCTATGTGAATAGCTTCAACTTCGGGATACTTTTCTTCCGCGGTTCGCGTTATGGCTTGCGCGGCTCGGACATGCCCGGCGCCAGCGGATACGCTTAGGACCGCTAGTTTAATTTTCGGTTTTTTGGGTGGCATTGCATTCTCCTTCCACGTTGTTTTTGATCCTCCTGCGCTCCAGTCGCAGGGAATCGTAGTCATAAATGTTCATGTTTTCATCGATGATCCACCTCTTATGGGGGGTGAAGCGTTGCGACGATAGATCGTGGCTAGCCTGGTAAAGTGCGGAGTCTTTGAGGTTGGCCAAACCTAGGAGCGTGTGGGATATGTAGTCTTGGTTTATTTGAGCGTCTTTGAGCGCGCGTATTTGTCCCACTTGGCTGGGGAACGCCTTGGCGAACGCGTCGTTGAAAAAAATAACGAAGGGTATCTCGAACTCGAATTTAGTGAAATTTTTGGTCCCGTGCCCGAAATTGCCGTCCCCATAGTCGTTGAGATTCTCCCCGTGGTCGGAGGCGTACAATACAAACACGGGATAATTTTTCGCCATCGCCAAATCAGCGACGCGCCCTATTACCTTGTCGGAGTAGCGGATGGAGTCGTGGTACGTGTCCCACATCTTGTTCCCTGTATGGAAATGGCCTTCTGATTTGGGATATTGCCTCGAATATTCTATATGGCTGCCCATGAGGTGGACAACGGCGAATTTCGGCGTGTCGGCGGATGCCGAGACGAACTTTTCCAAAACCGGAATGTCCTCCTCGTCGTACGTTTTCCTTTTCAACGTTGATAGATACACGTGTTTCTCAGCGTCGTCCTGGAAGGTGGATACTATGTTGGGAAATATATATTTGGGCCTTGTCGTGACGTAGAGGGTTTTGAATCCGGCACCCCGGAAAATCTTGGTCAAACTTGGGCGTTTGTATAGGTGTTTGATATCCTTTAGGTCGAACGTTGACAGAGTAGTGGGAACGGATCCGCGGGTGTAGGCGGATCCGGATATGGCGCATGTGAAAAGCACCGCGTTTTCAGGGTGTCTGGCTATGAAGTCGTCCAGCTTGGGGGTCGTCTCCCATTTTGATCCGTACGCGTGGAGCGCGGTTCTTCTCGCTGCTTCCCCGATTACAAGAATGAAAAGCTCTGGCTTTTTCTTGGCTTTTGAATCGTTTCTGGCGAACGTGTAGGGTGTGCCGAGATAAACTTTCCGGGCGTGGGATTCCTCGATATACGCGTAGTTGAGGTGGAAGACATCGATGGGGTATGTGAAAAGAATGGTCTTGCCCTCGACGAGAAACAGCGTCAAGGCCACCAAGGGGAGCATTAGAAGGTGGACGAGCTTTACGGATGTTGTTTTGTTTAAGCCCCAAAGAGGCTTGGGCCTTAGGAGGTACCAAACCAGCATGGAGAGAGGGATGGCGCCACCTAGGAACAGGGGGAGGCTGTAGGGCGAGGACATGAATCCAAGCATTTCATCTGGATTGGTTTCGTACATGGCGGCCATGGTTTGGAATCCTATGGGTTTGCCTATTGCCAGGTGGTAGGCGTCGCATATTACCGCGAAAAGCGCTAGCGGAATCGTCCATTTCAAGTGGATTCTGAAGATCGCGAGAATGGCGAACATTGTTATCGAGAAAGCGAGAAACGCCAAAAGATTGTCTATCCTGCGGTAATATTCGTTTTCAAGGTGCTTGAACGCGGAAACCAGCGCGGGAGAGAAAACGACCCCGGACACAATGGCGTATTTTGCTAGTTCCCATTGCTTCAACCGAATGCGTTTGTCGAAGAATTGTGTCGGTTCGTCTGAATTCACTTGGCCCCCGCTTACTCTTGGTGACAATCCTTTCCTCTGGTCATGGCAACGTCTTTGACCTACCAATGCGAAGGACGTTAGCTTTTGGAGGCGGTGTTGTCAATACCCGCGTTGCCAATGTCTGTCTCCGTTGGCTCGGGGGGAGGGGACGGGTGACTGCTGGGTGGGATATAAGGGCTCTCATTCTTGGTGGGCGCTGATATTGTGAGCCAAATTAGGGGGGTTGTCTTTAAGCCGATCAACCTGTAGAGTGTATGGTGCGTTTGATCCCAGAACCCTGATTTGGCAAGGCCTGATTTATCGATGTAAGGAGGAATGTGAAATGCGCTATTTCGTTGTTGTTGTATTCGCTGTGTTGTCGTTGTCCCTGGCCGCCGCTCCTCCTAGAGGAACTCCTTCTACGGGAAACCAAACGTTGGTGGGCAAGGCCGCGACGATAAAGATAAAACGAATTGAATTGGAGGAGGTTCCCCTGGATTCCGTTTTCCATATGTTGAGGCTGGTGATAAAAAAGGATGATCCGGAGAAGAGGGGGATAAACATTGTGACAATGGGGTTGGACAAGATAGACAAGTCCATAACGTTGACGTTGTCCGATATATCCGCGTTGGACGCTATTCGGGCTATTTGCGCGTCAGCGGGCTTACAGTACAAATTCGAACGTTATGCCGTGGTTATACAACCTAAACCCCCCAAGAAAAAGAAATGAAACCAGGGGGTGAATGTTGCTGGTCGGAAGGAGGCGCGCGTGTCGCGCGACGCCTTGCTGCTGGCTTGATGGTGTTGTGTTGTTTTTATGCGGTTTCAGTCCAAGCTGGGGGACGAAAAGGCCGGCGCCCGCAACATTCAAAATCCAAACTTGATCCTTGGTATCCAGTGAAGGTGGAGGATCCCGCGATATTCGCGAAGTTGAACTCTTTGGAGGTTCCGGAGTTGGACATGAGATCGGTGTGCTTGATCGACGGGTTTGTTTTTTTGAGGAATTTGAGCAAGCGTCTCGATCCCGCCGGGAAGGGGGTCAATTTCGTCATACCGTCGGGCGTGGCGGGAAGGCGCGTTTCGATAGACCTTTCACATATCCCCATGCTGGACGCCGTACGCTACATCTGCATGCTCGCCAATGTGGAATGCGTCCTACAGGGCGGCATGGTGATTATACGACCCCGTTCCGCTAAAAAGGGGGCGGAATAGCTTAGGGCTCACTGAATAATTGGCAAGTGCTTTATTTTCATAGGGTTAAATTCCTTTTTAGCGGTGTCATCTCCAAGGTTTTGGGAGGGGACTTCCCAAAACCCTTGGAGCCGACTAGCGATTTGAGGCACTTGCCAATTCCGCGAAAGCCGGAAACGCACCGCTGATCACGTTGCCTTCGCCTCGGAGTATGCTTATACGCCGTCGGCTCGTCGC
>WFSE01000066.1 GCA_015486135.1 Lentisphaeria bacterium | reverse complement strand
GATTATAGGTCTTTGTCAAGCCGAGTTGGATATCAAGCATCAACTGACGGCGAAATTCGTGGTATTCTTCTCCGATGCCTTCGAGCTTTTCTTCCATTTCTGGGGATAAGTTTTGGGGGAATGGGAAGGTTTCAAAAGCATCTGAAACAGAATATCTTCTATCTGATTTTAAGGCAGAACTGTGTTTCCAAGACCAATTTTCGTGCAATGCAGACTGAAGTAAAGAAAATCTTAAATTGTCATTAATAGCAAAAATGCAAAGAGCATCAGTCATTACATGATTTGGATTAATAAATATGAAACCATGTGTTTTTGAAACCCTCGTATGAACTAATACTCTATTTAATTTTTTTATTTTTGAATATAATTCATTTCGCGATCTCCAAAAAAGCCACCAAGGGGCGGTGGCAACATCTGAGGCCTTCATTGACCTTTCTATTTTTACGGTATCTTTTAAGATGTTTAAGCATTCTGGATATTTTTCTGCCTCAGAGAGTGTCATTGAACTAAAATCAATAACTCTCCTATTCGTTCTTTGTTCGGGGTCTGAATTAAGTATTGTTCCATTAATATATTTTTTTATCACATTAGAATATTTCATGTCACTATTTATAATCCTCTTAGCCAGCTCTCCATTTAATAAGAAACCATCTCCCATTAAGCATGAACCACTATAGGCAATTTCTGTATTCATCAATAATGTATATGGATTGCCAAGTGGAATTTCGTTGGTGAGATAGGGGGTTATATTAGTTACATTTTTTCCATTCAAATAAAAACGATTAATTTTTCTTATCCCCTTCATTATTGAAATCAGAGATACTTTCACTGCTGCTTGACCAGGCCAAGAAATAGATTTATTTGCAAAGATGATTTTTGCACCATTTTTAATAATCCAATCTAACCCACCTTCTCTGGTATCACCCTCTGCAATAGTATTTGTTGTTATTAGGGCTTGAAAGCTGAATGTCATTTTTTGTAAAGAATAAATTCTACGTAAAAAATAACCAGCTAAATCACATCGACCTGCCGCTGGTTTATAAATAGACTGGATTAACTTTAACATTCTGCCTCCATATGCCCCACTAATCTTTGTTCCTCCCAAATAAGGCGGATTTCCGAGGATGCAGTCGAAGCCGCCGTTCGCCATGACTTGGGGGAATTCGAGGAACCAGTGGAAGACGCGCTTTCTGCCGGCGACAGCCATTGCCTGAGCAACCGCCTGCCCTTGCAGGGAGAGTTCTCCATTCAGGAAGCGGAAATATTGTTCGTCAGTTATCAGTTTCTGAAGATTTTCTTCGGTTTTGGGAATGAAGAATTGAGCGACCTGAATGTCGGCGATTATGCGAAGTTCGCGGATATCGAGATCGTTTTGGAGTTTTTTGTACGCCGCCGCTTTGGCTTCTATCTCTTCCGGCGTGTTTTCCGGCATAGATGTAACTTGATTGAACTTCCGAAGGGCCGTCCGCAGATTGTTGCCGCGGGATTCCTCAAAATTGAATGTACGGTAGCCGCTAATGCGCTCTTTAGCCTCCTGTTTGTTGCGTTTCGCGAGAATCGCGGCAATATCCTTATCATCACCCGGAAGTTTTTTGAAAGCTTCATTAGGTATGCCGTTTTCAAGTTCCTCTTTATGCGCCAGACCGACAATGGCGTTACCGCATTTGATATGGTGGTCGAGGAAGTTAAGGGGTTCGTTAGGATTATGTGCTTCAAGCCAGAGGGCGACTTTGCAGAGCTCGACCGCCAACGGGTTGAGGTCCACTCCATAAATGCAGTTGCGGATCACGTCCCTGATGGCGGCGCGGAAAGCTTGTGGAGAGGGTTGCTCCTCGCCCGTTCTCACGAGCGCCAGTTCCGTGGCGATTCCGCGGGCCGCGTTAAGGAGGATGTGTCCCGATCCGCAGGCGACATCGCAAACGGTTATTGATAGGAGTTTTTCCTCCCGCCGTTTTCTCAAGTCATCCTTCGACTCCGCCGGCCCGGCGGCGGCCTCCTTGAGCTTGTCTTCGATTATATATTCCAGCGAGTGTTTGATAAGCGGCTGCACGAGTTCGTCAGGAGTATAGTGCGAACCGGAAGCGGAGCGTTCTTGTCCCGCTTCAAGAGTAAACTCCATGTGATTCCCTCTATCATATATATGGGGATCATATTCAAGCAGTCCTTCATAAACAGAACCAAACTCTTCGACATTCAGGGCGGCGTAGTTCACCCGCATTTTCTGGTTGTTCACGGGGTTGGTGAATATGGATAGATCTGTCAGGCATTCAATAACAATACTGTTGTCAAGAGAGCAAACTTTCAGTTCTCCAATGGCGTGCCATCCGAAAAGGTCTCCCGCGAGTGGTAGGATCCCGAGGGGAGCGCCGTACTTTTCGTTCTCAAAGAGACGGAATGTGTTTTTTATGGATATCCAGTAGTCCTTATGTTTCTCATCCGCCAGATATCGTTTGCCCGCCAGATTGCGAAGCCGATTTATACTGTAGTATTTGTAATAGATGTCGCGGTTTTCTCGTTCCGCGTTCTTCGGAAATATAAGGTCTCTTTCTTCGATAACCATAAGAAACAACAGCCGGTATATAAGGCGGAGTTGGCAGTGGTAGAACTCTTCCGCCGAAAGTCTTCCTTCCCTTATGGTTTCTCTCAGTGATTCATTGTCCGGATGCGAGAGGAAGCCGTTGGCAAAATCCTTGATGCATTTTTCCACTGCTTCGCTTAGGCCATCACGGATACGCGAACCCGAATCGAGTGATTCCTGATGGAAAAGCTCTATCAGGCTCTCGGCGGATGAATGGATATCCGCCGGCATACGGGAGGCGTGGATCAGACGGTACATTATCGCGAAATCCGCGTAATGATTCTCGCGCATCATCCGTTCGAGATCAAACTCGATATATGAGAGTTTGACGAGACGGGAGCTGTCGCGAAGAAGGCGGAGTCGGAGTCCGTTGGAGACGATACCATAAAGGTGTTCGGTAAGGTTGAGGTATTCCTGTAGCAGACCGTGAGGAGACATGCGGGGGCCGCGGTCGGTCCGTTTGCGATCCAGCTCATCGTTGCATCCCATGATATGCACGGGGAAACCAAGATTTGCAGGATCTTTATCGGGCACATCATTCGGGGTCAGTCTCGTACTTTTGACGTGCTCGTCGCTTCGCTCCTGTGCTTTCAAAAGTCCTGATCCCGACCCCGTTCCTCTTTTATCACGGTGGGAAATAGGGTAGTTCTTTCCGTTTACGATCTCCCCTTTCTGCTGGACTTCCAGGCTGTATCCCAGAAGACCGAGCAGGGGAACCATCCAGAGATTGCGTGTTTCCGTGACCCCGGTTTGGTTAATGTTGAGCTGTTCGATTCGGCGCTGGTAAATGGCCCAGTAGCTCTGAGCGTCCGCCCAGGCCGCGGCGATATCGTCTTTGACATTGTTCGACGTTCCGAAGTCCGCCGGTTTCTGGCCGGCTATGGTGTTCCGCTCGATCTTGTCAAGAATGTCGGCCGAGAGGATCGCTCCTTCAATATGTATAGTCTGGTATTTCATAACAGTTCAACCATCAATCCTCGCTAATTTGTTTTCAGTATTTTCCAATGTCCGCCTTTGTCCGGCCCGACTCTTTTTATTATTCCTTCTTTTTTAAGTTTATTAAAATGATATTTAACTCCATCCTCTGTTATATCCCCCAATGCTTCAGCTATATCCTTTCTGCAGAATGCCCCGATTACGGGGTTTTTAGGGTATGGGGGCAGAGTGCTGAGGTTTAACGGCTTTTTTGCCGACGGACAGTAGCAGAAAGGGGGTGATTCGGTAGCAGCAAGCAGCAGAAGACTTTCAGGGGCTAGATGGCTGCCGGATTGCGGATATTCGCCAAAGAGGTTGCGGATAGTTGCGGATAGTTTTTCCTGCTTCCTGAATTCTTGCAGGTTGCGGATGCAGGTCATGGAGGTTGCGGATAGTTGCGGATTCATTCTGGCAACTCCTCCCTTAAAGAATAAACCGTGTCTCTTGCTTTGCCTTCTTTTTTTATAAGCATTTTTTCTTCAACTAAAGGTTTCAATGCTTTTCGTACAGCTTGGTCGGAAATATTCAATTGTTTAGCTAATACCGGAACTTTCGTCTGTTTATGTTTCATTATAAGTTTTATTATCTTTTTTTGAGTATTACTAAGTTCCGACAATATCGAATCTGTTACCTCAAAGATAGGCTCTCCTCCCTGGTGTTTTACTTTATCCATATTTTCCGGAGCGGAAAAAGTAATTTGAAAGTGTCCGTCCCTAAATCGGAACTCCGGTCGAGATAGTCCTATTTTTTCAGTTTCTCTGACAATTCTGCGCAACCCATCCCCCTGTTCCTCTATTTTTTCAAAAAATGACAACCCTCTCGCTAAATTCGGATTCCTTGAGCATGCGATGTAATTAAGATTTTGAATTTTCCGTAAAGTTATTGGATCAGGAGGTAGGCCGGGACTAATGATTTCTATACGATTTGCATATTTTTCAACACGAACACATGATCCTTGAAGATTGTAATCACGATGAGCAACTGCATTTACAACAGCTTCCCGCAATGCTTCATATGGGTATTCGTGTATTTCCACTGTTTTGAATCCAATTACTCTTGGTACATGTTTCATGTTACGTTTTAGAAACTGAAAGGTTCTGTCAATTGCAATGGGTAACGCTTCACGAATATCATCACGGTCAATCGGTTCTCCCCTCTCAGTGCCGCCATAGGCATTGGCTGCTATCCTGACCTGAGGGTATAATTCTTCAGGCTTTTTCCCCAGCAACAGCAAACCTGCAGTTGTCGGGTGCATGACACCGGTATCAGTATCTTTCCAGAGCATTCCTCTATTTCGTAAAATTCTTCGGACATCCGTTTCTGTTATATCATTTTCCGGAGTCCCCGATGAGGAAGAAACAAGTTTTATGCATAGGTCTTTCTGTAAATCATCTTCAGTCGCCGCATTTACCAGATTTGAGTCAAAATCTGATGCTTGGGCTATTGTCTGTATTGCAGCTTCATTTTCTTCCTGAGTAGGGAAAATATTTTTTGATTCAAGAATAGAAACAAGAACTTCACGGACAGCTGATTTTAAACTCTGGTAGTGGGAAAAACGTTTATAGACATGTCCATTCTGCTCATCCCTGATTTCATTGAAAAGAGCCTTCATTTCATCATCCCTATTTTTATCCTGAGTATTATCTCCTTTAACAAAAAAATAGGTTGGAATTTTCTGTTTTAAAGCTTCCCTGTATTCACGTTCCGTAGCTGACATCCCGTCCCGTCCTTTGCGTCCATATTGAAGGCCAATGATTCCAAGATAAATTTCACTACCGCCTAAAGCATCCAAATACGCTTGTTCTGAGGAATTCGCCGATGCCGGAAGCTGTTCAAAAAGGATTACTTTCAAATGCTTATCCAGAAAAGGATCTGACGAAACCAGTTCTGTAACTGCCAAGCGTTCATTTTCCAACTCTTTTTGGACAGAACTTACAAATACTTTTATTTTTTTCATGGCATTAAGCCTTTTTCAGTTCATATCCGGGATTAGAATATATATACCGAGTTTATCCATCGGGAGCACTGGTTTGACGACTTGATAATGCGAACTCCCTACCGCTTTGGAGAATCGTTCATGGGCCGCCACAAGATTTTCGGCACGCTTGTGAGCCACATCGTTAAAATGGTCTTCAAGCTTAGCAAGCTGCTCCAGTTCGTTGTTAAGGAACATCTCTCTTTCCTGGGATGACATATCGGCCGTTACACGTACGCTATGGAGTAACTCTTTCGCTTCTTCGTGGGAAAGGTATTGGTGGTTAGGGGCAACCCCGGAATATCCCCACAGCAACATTTCCTCCGCGACAAGCTGATCCTTGTGTTTGCGTTCCTCGATAACATTGCGTACCCTGAAAAGCATAATCGTGGTTTTTGTTTTTACAGCGTCCGTGCGGATAACGGCCGCCCGCGCGGCACGGTAGCGGGAGTTAGCGACCGCGCCCGCCATGAGAAGTTGGCATAACTGCTCCACAAAGATATGATTTCTGCCTAAATACAAGTATCCTTCCGGTGTGGGAGAATAGAAAGATACTTTTATCCGGTCTTTATTCGGCAAGGTGTTTTTAAGTGATTCCGGAAGATTGACCGTATACAGGGTGAAGCCTTTGGGGATGCGATCGGGAGTTATCTGGGCTCCGAGGACATTATTGACGGCGGATGTAACAAAATGCTCGACAGTGGCAGGGCTTCCTATCGCTTCATCCACCGCTTGAAGGTCGGTTTCAATCTCTTCGGCGTGGATAGCATTTTGAGCAAAAATATCCCGAGAGGTTTTTTCTCTGGCCGCCGCTTCGTCAATAGCCGAAGTGATTCGGATTTTCTGGTTACTTATCGCTTCGTCCTCCTCAAAAACCAGCCCCAGTTCAGCCTGTCGATATTGATGGTACTGTTCTTTGCGTTGGGTGTTCAATAGGACTGACTTGATGACGGTATCCAGAATCGTCTGGCTGTCTTCCGGAAGTGGCATGGATATCCCGATATCCCTACGTATCTCTCTGACTTTCCTGAGGAGAACTTCAAAAAGAACTCCGTCAATTGGATTATCCGATCCATAAAGAAGGAGAGCTTTGACTTTTTTAGCTTTCTGTCCGAAGCGGTCCACGCGGCCCTCGCGCTGTTCCAGCCGGTTCGGATTCCAGGGTAGGTCGTAGTGCATGACGGCGGTAAAATACTCTTGCAGGTTAATCCCTTCGCTTAAGCAATCCGTGCAGATTAGAAGGCGTTTCTTGGAGGCGCCCATCATGTCAATCCGTTCTTTACGCACTTCATCGGGATCTTCGCTTGTGATAATTTGAACATCCACGTCGGGGAACTGTGTCTTGAAATATTCTCCGACATACTTAGCCGTTTCGATATACCTACAAAACACAACGGGGAAGAATTTATTATTCATCCACTCTTCCACAACAAGAGCGGCGGCTTCGAGTTTACCGTCCTTTTCGGGGCCTTTCAGGCCTTCAAGCCTTTTTGCGAAGTCGTTCAGTTGCTTCGCCTGGTGCTGGGTCCAGTCCGGCAAATTTTCCGAGAGGGAAACCACATGTGAAGGCAAGTTGTCAAAATCCTCGAATTCTTTGTCGTAAACGGGGTTTTCCTCATCTGTCAGGCCCTCTTCATCAAGTTCCAGTTTTCGTATTCTGTTTTTCAGCATTTCGACTCCCGCCGCTGGGCTTGACATCACGCCTCGGAGAAGGGCAAGTGCTGTCCAGTAATGCACTCGCCGAGTAAAGGCGTTCTTGTATTCACCCGCAACAAGAGCTTGGGCGAACTCCAGCACATCATAGAACAAGGCTCTGTATTCGGTAGTTAAGTCGTAGTCCAGTTCCCCCGCATCGCGAATGGGGAATACCGTCTCCTCGCCCTTGAACCATTTTGACACGTCAGCGCGGGCGCGTTGCACAAAATGTCTCGCCATCCGGCGTCTCTGGGTTTGGTCGGCGGATGGGAGGTCGATATCTTCGAATTCTTTTTTAAGTAATCCCAGTAGCGATTGGAATTCCTCGGCTTTTCCCGAATGCGGGGTGGCGGTAACCATCACAAGATGCTGATTGTCTTTTGCCGCTATGTCATTTAAAAGTCTATGGCGTTGCTGCTGATTCTTCTGAGTCCCGGCAGGACGGGCGCAGGTGTGAGCCTCATCCACAATGAGCATTTCAGGACATTCATTGACAAAAACGTCCCTTCGAGATTCCGACTTGATATAATCAATAGATATTATCTGGTAGGGGTAGTATTCGTATACGCTGGTATCCCCTTGGATTTCCCTGTCAAGACGGGCTTGGGTGTTTGAGCGTATTATCACAGCGTCTATATCAAATTTATCCCTTAGCTCCGCTTGCCACTGTTCGCAGAGATGCGGCAGGCAGACTACGGCAAACCGTTTTATCTTTCGTCTTTCGAGCATCTCCTTGACGATTAGAAGCGCTTCGACTGTTTTCCCCACTCCCACGTCATCTGAAATTAGAAGTCGCACCTGTTCCTGGCGAAGAGCCATAATAAGAGGAACCATCTGGTAGGAGCGAGGGCGGAATGAAAGTTTTGCTATCGACCTGAAAGGGCCGGCTCCGTTGCGAAACGAGAGCCTCGCCGCGTTATACAAAAGAGTAGCCGTTGAGATATCGCCGATATCTTCCGCTGTCGGCTTGGGGAATTCAGTGGATTCAATTTTGTCATCAGGGAAATTCAGCGGGAGATATATCGCTGTTGTTTCTTCGTCCGTCCCGCCAAGGGGTTTGATTATCAGCAAATCCTCGTCATCGCTCGGTTGAACAACCCAATCGCGGTTTCTAACGTGCACGAGCGCGCCTGGATTATATGTGATGGCCATAATTATCTTACCTTTGTGAAAATATCCGGTCTGGAATTGATCAATTCCGCCAAGTCATCTTTGTAATAGTATGTAAAGACCTGGTAGCCCATTGCAATCAGTTGTTGGCGCTTGATTTCATCCTCTTCTTTAATTTCCGGACGGTCATGCGGCGTCCCGTCGCAGAATACATGGATATTGGGTTCATAAAAGAAGTCAGGTTTAACATATACGCCCTCAACTGTCTTTTGGGCCGCATCCGGTAATTTCAGATTATTGCTATAGAGGTAGTCGAGGAATTTTGCCTCTGTTGATGAGTTGGCGTCCATAGCCTCTTTCAGAGATTCATATTGCGAGTCATAGTTGTCGTAATTTGAATTTCTTTGAATTTCAACTGATGCTGTTTTCAGTTTATCGAGGGCATCCTTTATGAGGAATCTGTCGAGATCACGATGATGTCTTTGGTTGTAATAAGTGAGAAGATCATTATATGAAGCCGGTTCTTTGTATTCACTGTTTTCATAATCGCATATCTTAATAGCTTCCTCAATCACTTCATTGAAAATTTTCGGCTCGGAAACAAACTGCGAGAGGACACCGAGGCTGCCTTCCGCGGATTCGTAAATCAGTATATTGGGGGATTCCGCTCCGCCAAGAGTGGTTACTCCAATTTCCGAGGATTCCGCTTGGAAGCGATTCTCAATGGCTTTTTTAAGGGCATACTGCAAGGTTATAACGCCATTAAAAGCCAAGGCGAGTGGTTCGGTCGGCTCTATATAAAGGGCGTCGGCGACAGTTGATGTGTATAGCATGACATTGCGGATATCTTCCTGGGAAGTGGAACGATCCTGGTTCGTTTTTTTCCAAAATCCGGTTGTAAGTCCCAAGGGGAAGCCGTTTTCTCGAGATTTCGCCCATTTTTTGTTGACGTGGATAAGTCTCATGGCGGGGATAAAGCGGAGGTGCAGCAATTCTTGCTCGTCCACATTCACATTGGCTTGGGTTATGCTGTTAAAGTTGTCGACTTGGAAATATGTTGAGATATCGTATCCCTGGGATATGCGTTCCTCTTCCTCGCACGTTATTCTGGCCTGTATGTCGCAGCTGCTGTCGCTCAACTCTATAAGATCCAAGAGAATTTCTTTGTCGTTATTGTTTTGGATAGACGCTCCCGTTAGAGGACAGACATCTTTGTCGAAATCATCTTTCATGAGGAAATATCCGGAGCTTTTGCAGATTTTCGCTTTATTAAGCTGATTCGCCGCATCCTGGACGACCAGTTGTTTGATCCCATATTTCAACCCCGCATGGTAAATGCGATTACCCGGTCCGAACTCCCGCAGGGCGATTGAGCGCGGTCTTGAAATATATTCTCCGCCATCCCCTTTGGGAATGAAAGTCCTTATCGGGAGCCTAGTGAAGTTATACCCTGGCAGGAAGCCTTCCGACGCCAGATAGCGGTATGGGTAGAATTCGGAAAAAGAACGCGACCCCGTGATGTCGTTGCAGAGCAGACTTTGTTGTCTGACAGCTTGCTTTTGGCGCGACTCTTCAATTCTGTATTCTTTTGATCCAGCTTTGAGTCTACCTCTTCTAATCTTTTGCGAGGCGTTTTCAAGTAAATTGTCGGCCGATACATATAGAGATCTCCATCTGTCGAAGGAGTCGTCAAATGCCCGGATGAAATTATCAAGAGTTATGTCTATCCAGTTATCTGAAAACCATGGAGTTTTCCCAGTTGTCAGTTTGTCTTTGAAGTCATGGATGACCCGTTTATACGTGTTTTTTATCAGCTCATACATTTCAGGAGTAAGTTTTAGTTTTTCTTTTATCTCTTCTCTCAAGGGAATCTCTGGGAAAATCTGTGTGTCGAGAATATTTTCAGCCGAAGAGTTAAGCTCTTCCAGGCCTATTTCAGAGATGACAGTTGCATGAAGATGAGATTTCAGAAGTTCTTCGTTGCACAAATCCAGTTTGGGGGGTTTTACCGTTCCAGCCACTAGGTCGGTTGAGTTTGCAAAATAATGACGATCATGACTTGAGTACGAAGAGCAATATGTTATAACAAGGGCGGCTTGGCCACTTCTTCCCGCCCGTCCGCTGCGCTGCGCGTAATTCGCGGGATTCGGAGGGGCATTCCTTAAATGAACGATGTTAAGGCTGGAAATGTCAATCCCCAGCTCCATTGTTGGGGAGCAGTACATGACGCTTAGTTTCCCTGATCTAAACTCCGCTTCCCGCTCTTTTCTGTCTTCATTGGATAGCTGGCCGGTGTGGTCGCCGGCATATAAGTGTTTCATTTTTGAAAAGTCAATCTCATAGACTCTCTGGAAATACTTGTTGGGCTTCGGAGAGAAGCCGGTTTTGTATGATCTTTTGGTAATCAGGTCAAGGGGGACATGCTCTTTGTCACCAGCCTTCCATATCAGGTTTACGATATTAAGCTGGTATATTGATATTTCTTCGCCATCTTTGCTTTTGGCGGGGAAAGCTTTCAAGTAAGTTTCAGCGGCAAGGCGGGTCATAAGGGATTTTATGAACTCTTTATACCCTTCGCCCTTCAGTTGGTCTGCGATATCATATTCCTTTCCTAATTCTTTGATATATTTCCCCAGTCTGCTTTGCTCCCCGATGCTGGCCGTATAGAGTTTGCTGTTGGCTTTGGTCGGAGTATAGGTCATAAAATAGGGCTTGGTTATATTCTCATCATTAGAGAATCGCCATGGACTACGCAGGTGTTCTCGTATCCTGGCTGAGTTCCGGCTTATGGAATCATCCGAAAGGTATTCCTCGCTTGCAAGGGCATATGATAAACGGAAAAATTCAAGCACCTGATTCAGAAATTGAAAACGCTTGTCATGCGGCATCTGGTTCACGAGTGGGATTTCTTTCCAAATTTCATCGTTTTCCGCATTTTCTTTTAAATCCTGATATTCAATCTTCAACAATCCACATTGCTCCAGGTTTGGAAGAATCACGCGCCAACCTCTTCGAAGATCATACAAAGCACGATAAGTGAGGTAGGTTTTGAAGACTTTTTTATAGCGTTCAGCGGTGCTTGTGCCGGAAGGTTCCTCATCCAGGTTGGCCCAATCCGTGAATTTTAAAGAAGTTGACAGGATATTAAAGATGGCATCACCTATATTCGAGTGGTTAACCGAAGAATTTTGCGCTAGCAATGCCTGATAGATGGCGGATCGCAATCTGATAACGTTGATATAATCATTGAAATGTCCCGTCTGGAGTGCGGCATCCTGCCGGTTGTCGGTAAAACTCAAAAGCTTCTGTTCCTGTTTGGTGAATTTATTTTCCGCCATCCTTTTCAGCACGGCAAATGAAGTAATTGTCGTGGATGTACTTCGCCCTTCCCCGCCGAGTTTCGCCAGTTTGGTGCCTTCACTTGTATTGGAATCAAAGAAAGTTCCGCTTGTGGGATCAAAAAGGAGCTTTTTGGGCATGAACCAGGCTGATTGATCGCAATCATTGCTTGGGGTTTCAGAGAATGCTCCTTGGGCATTGTAGCATATTCTGGAAGGAAACCTGTCCGCATATTTTTTGTTCGGCACTATTTCCCCGAATCGGTTTGCTTTGACCCAGCTGTCGGGCATTGATTCCATGTCTGTCGCGGGGTCCCAAACATCGTTGCCCAAAATGAGGTAGCCATCTGTCTGGGACTCTTCGTCTTCAGAGCTGTCTCTGAATTCTCTTGGTTCAAGCCTCCCTGAATCGATGTTCAGGGTAACGCATACAAACGTATAGCCAGAAGAGCGGCTAAAGACTACAGGGAATAAAGGCTTTTTGTCGTTGCCATTCCCGATATACACTCCAGGCTCCAACGTAATATTTCTTTCCCCTTCATCTTCCAATGTAACATGGACCGCTCCCGTCTGCGAAATAAACTGATGTAGCTTGAAAGGAATATAGGTATATCGTTTCCCTTGCTCGCTGAGGGATATATTAACATTGCTTATCCATTGAAGCAGTATTTGTAGATGTTGAGCGCAAAGCGCCTCCGGAAGATCTGTCGCTTCAGAAAGTTTCTTGACGATTTGAGTAAAGGGTAAAGGTTTGCCCCTGACAATTGTATCCCCATTTTTCGCCAAGGCTATTTTCTTTTCAAGCCATAGCGCTGTATGGTGGAATTTGAGTCTATCTTCTCCAGCGTTAATGTCAATTGGTGTTTTTACCGAATTTACAAGTTGCTCTTTAAGTGGAAGCTCAATGTTATCATCAAACACGCTGTCCAGATATTCATTAACCACCTGGTTAGCAGTAAATTTTTTGCCAAACAGTTGCCGGGCAACATGAGCCACAGCTTGTTTTTGCTCATCAATTGTCCCATCCGAGACCATTGTGGCCGATGTCCCAATGCATGATATCTCTTGGGTGCACTTGCTTTTGATTCTCCTTATAAGCATGGCGACATCAGCACCTTGTCGTCCTCGATACGTATGCAGTTCATCGAATACTAGAAACTGCAGATTTTTATAGATGGATTGCTTTATTTTTCTGTCGGAAGAGCGAGATAGTAAAAGCTCGAGCATCATATAGTTTGTCAGGAGAATGTCTGGCGGATTCTCTTTCATGGCTTCGCGTTTCTGTTGGTCTTCCTGTCCTGTATATTGTCCAAAGGAAATAGGAAAATCCTTGCCCGTCTCCCTTTTGTAGTTTGCTTTATATTTTTCAATCTCTTCCGTCTGTGAGTTGACTAAAGCATTCATTGGATAGATGATTACAGCCTTAATGCCGGAGGATGTGGCGCGATTTTTCAGGAGGTGGTTAAAGATAGTGCCAAGATAAGTAAGGGACTTTCCAGAGCCAGTGCCGGAAGTTACAATAAAATCTTTGCCGGAAGCGCCAAGGCGAATTGCCTCAACTTGATGACGGTACAACCTGTATCCGTAAAAAATATCGTTTATATCCTCGTGAAGAGTGCCATCTAAAATAAGGTCATCGATATTCCCATGCGTTTCATAGGCTGGGTTGAATTGAATTAGTGGCTCTGGCCAGAGTTTGCCTGAATTAAGCTCTGATGCAACCTTTTCGCGAATATCATCATCATGAATGTTGATAAAACTTTTGATATACGATTCGTAATCGTCCATTATTTCATTGCGAAGCTTAAAGATATCCATGTTTTCCCCTTCCTGGATCCATTAATCACTCACGCTCATCGTTGGTCGTGTTCAGCAATGGAACGGATAGCAATTCTATTATTTTAATCATGAATACACAGGTGAATATATGCTATCTTGATGCGAGTTCAAGTGGGCGCCTCCTTTCTCCCCTCTGCGTTCTCCGCGTTCTCTGCGAGGCAAAATCTTTCTTCCCTTCTTTCCTCTGCGTTCTTCGCGTTCTTTGCGAGGCAAGCCATTCTTTTATCGGTCGCTCCAGGCATTTCGCATGCGTTCGCGGAGGCCGCTGACGCGTTCGAGGCGGGTGGCGGCGCCGTTGGTCAGTATCTCCTTCGAGGCGGCCACGGCGCAGCGCGTCTTGGCTCTGGTGATGGCGGTGTAGATGAGTTCCTTCGTTACTACCGGACACGCTCTCGGAGGGAGTATGACCAGGATTTCGTCGAACTCCGATCCTTGGCTTTTGTGTATGGAGAGGGCGAAGGCCGGTTTGTACTCGTCTAGCGCGGAGAGGTTGAAATCGCGGGTTTCGCCGTTTTCGGCGTAGAAGTGCGCCTTGGCGGTTTGTCCGGGGGGAGCGATGACAACGCCGACATCGCCGTTCATCAGGTGGAGTTTGTAGTCGTTGCGCGTGATGATAATCGGGGTGCCGTGGAACCATTTTGCGGGTTCCGCGCCGCCGCCCGCCAGCGCCTTGGCTAGTCGTTGGTTCATCCCCTCCACCCCGAAGGGGCCCTCGTTCACGGCGCAAAGAACGCGGAACTCGGAGATGGTTTCCAGCATATCCCGGGGCGCGCCGGTTTTCAGGACGGCGCGGTATTTGTCGAGCCAGCCGCCCGCGACGGCCGCCACTACATCGTCCAGATCCTTTTCCTCGCGGATTTTGCGGAATTCTATATCGGAGTGGGAGTCGAAGATGTCGAAAATCGTTTCCGGAGGCGTTTCTTTCGTGGAGTTGTTGACGGCGGCTGCGAGCGCCGCTATGCCGCTGTCCTTTGAAAATCGTCTGTTTTGCGTCAGTTGGACCGCGATGTCCGGCGAGGCGCCGTCCGGGGACACCGGTATTTTCGCCTCGCCGTTGGTGGTTTTCGCGACTTCCGCGGCGAACCCCTTGGAGAACTGGTTCACGCCGCCGAACTCGGTTATGGCCCGCAGCACATCGCCGTTTTCCACCGCCATGAGCTGGTCTTTGTCGCCGAGGAGGACGACTTGGCAGGAGGGGGGAAGCGCTTCGAACAGCTTCGCGAAAAGATGCAGCGAGACCATGGACGCCTCGTCCACGAGGAGGAAATCCACGGGGGCTTTGTCGAATTTGTCGTAGTATGGTTTGAAGGCGTTGATTCCGAGGAAGCGGTGTATGGTCTCGGCGTGGTCGGGGATGGCGTCGCGGATATGTTCGGGCAGCGCGGCGCCGCGTTTCTCCTTGAACGAGCGGATGGATTCCGCCAGTCTGTCCGCGGCTTTTCCGGTGGGGGTGACCAGTTTGACCACCGCTTCGGGATTGTGTTCGAGCGCCAACGCGATGATCGTGGCCGCGCTGGTGGTCTTACCCGTGCCGGGACCGCCCGAGACGACGAGGAATTTAGAGCGGCGCGACAATATGGCGGCGACCTTCTGCCAGTTCGGTTCGCCGTTGATCGAGTTCTCGCCCAGGAGGTCCAGTATGGAGGCCGGGGGGAGGGGGGCGGATTCGACCTTGCCCCAGCGTTCCTGTATGAAATCCTCGATGGCGGTTTCGTATTCGTGGAACCGGTGGAGATAGAACATTCCGTTCTCGAATATGATCGGCTTGCGTTCGCCGGGTTCTCCAATCACGCGGTCGTTTTCGCGCAGGCTTTGGGAATCCAGTTTTGGGAATGGATCGGCTGCGACGGCGGGGGACTCGGTGTTTGGCGCGCTGGTGAGTTCGGGCGCTAGAACCTCGCCGATGGTCTTACCATTGAGCGAATCCGCGGAAAGCGCGGAATCGCCTGACGTGGTGGTTTGCGCCAACGCCGCGGTCAATAGCCACAGGTGCTCCGGATTGGGGGAGTCGGGCTGCGTCTCCACCGCGAAATCCGCGAACCGCGCCGCGATTGGCGCGAGAATGCCACTGTTTTTAATTGCGTCGATCATGGCGTGTCACTCCCTGTTGTGAATAGTGGCCGCAAGGCACTTTTTTTCTTTCCCTCGCAGAGAAGCAAAGAACGCAGAGATTTTCTCTTGCCCCACAAGATGTCGTTTCCGCCCTGCGGAAGCGACATCTCCGTGGTTGAATAAATCTTAAAACACATGCCTGTTCCCTACAGCGTTTGTCTTGTTCTCTAGTTCGTTCCTGTGTGGGGTCGATGGCCCTTTTTAAAACCTTTTTTTTACCACCGAGAGCACGAAGCCCACGAAGTTTTTCCATCTCCGCGGGCGGAGATGAAAAAGGTTTGCATGGAAGAAAAATCAATGTTTCCTCCCACATTCGTGTTAATTCGTGGCTATACTCTTCTCCCTCTTCGCGATTTCCGCTGCCGCGAGGCAATCTCTTTTTTTTCTTTCCCTCGCAGAGAAGCAAAGAACGCGGAGATTTTCTCTTGCCCCACAACATGTCGTTTCCGCTCCGCGGAAGCGACATCTTCGTGGTCTTCGTGAGCTCCGTGGTTGAATAAATCTTAAAATACATGCCTGTCACCTACAGCGTTTGTCTTGTTCTCTAGTTCGTTCCTGTGTGGGGTCGATGGCCCCTTTTAAAACCTTTTTTTACCACTTTTTTTCTTTTCCTCGCAGAGAAGGAAAGAACGCAGAGAAAATCCTATTCGTGTTAATTCGTGAAAATTCGTGGCTACTCTGATTTGAGTCATTCGCATTTTGAATTTGTGTCCTCCGTCGCCCTCCGGGCTATGGAGGACAGGTCGGATTTAGAATTTAGTGCTTCGGATTTCCCCTTTAGGGCCCTATGAACAGCTTTTTCATATCATCTATCAGGGCTTTGGGTGGTTTCAACGAGAAAACACCGTTGCCAGATTGGTCCACCCCGCGGACATAGACATAGATGAACCCGCCGAAATCGCTTTCGTAATCGTAGTCCTTTAAACGGGATTCCAGAAATAGATGGGTGGCGAAGGAGTATATCAACGCCTGCAGGAAATATAGGTGGCGTTCCATGTCGGAGGCGATTTTATCCGGCGCGTAGTCCTGGTGGGTCGCTCCCAAGTGGTTTGTTTTCCAGTCCAAAACGAAGTACTTGCCGCCGTGTCTGAAAAGGAGGTCTATCTCCCCGGCTATATACCCCGAGCGGATATGGAATTCCAGATTGCCGATGGTGTCCGGCATGGCGCCGAATTCCGGAATCCCGTGCCGCGCCAAAATGGTCTTCAATTTCTCCGGGGAAATCTGGCGTATGGGGTGGAAAAATGGGAACTCGGTCTTGGCGTTTTCGGGTGCGATTTCCGCGGGTTTGAACGGGGTGGCGTCCTTTGGCGCGATTTCCGCGCTTAGGACGTTCTCCACCATCTGCTCGACCGTTTCGATTCGTTTCTTGCCTGGCTCGCCATGGAAAGCCGGCTCCACCGATAGGGGCGCGTGGATGTAATGCTCCCTCCGGGCGTGGAATTCTTTGTCGCCGACATTGAAATAGTTTTCGAATATTTTGTGGATCGCCAATCCGAAGGATTTGCCACGGGGCAATGCGAATATGCCTTTGCCTTTTTCGGTGGAGTCAGCGTGGTAGGGATGGCTTAGCGCGAGCCCCGAGAAACTGGTGCTGGACCATTCCACGAAGGAATGTTTTGCCGGCGTTTTGACCTTTAGCTCCGCGGTGGTGGCCGCGGATGTCGCGGAAGGCGCGGGTTTTCGATCGAATCTGTTAGGGACTTCTTTTTCCTCGACCGCTATCCCGGCTTTCGAGTCGAGTTTCATTATGTTTTCAATGGTTTGTTCCGCGAAAGAGGTGTCTTTTCCTTTTTTCGCTAAAGCGATGAAGTCATCCGCCGAGGCGGTTGTCAGCAGATACGGCAGGGCGCTTCTCCTGAGGCTTTTCAGGTCGGTGGATAGCGGGAGATAGCAGCGGTTGATGGCCCGCGTCATGGCGACGTAGACGAGTCTTATGTTCTCCGCCAAGGTGGTCTTGTCGAGATATCCCACCGCTTCATTCCGTCTAGTCTCGTCGAACCCGAAATCGAGCTTGGTCTTGAATCCGTTATCGGTGGGCTCGTTGTAGAGGAACACGTTCCCGGGATAATATTTATTGAAAATCACCGCGCTCCATAGGAAGGGGCAGAACACCACTGGGAACTCCAGTCCCTTGGCCTTGTGCATGGTCATTATCGTAACGGCGTGCTTGTCCGATTCCAGGCGCTCGAGATATTCGTCCGCTTTGTAGGCATCCGGGTTTTCTATCCGCTCCGCCAAGAACGCCTTGGTTTGCTCGAAGTCCCGTCCGCGGGCCTCCTCGCGCTGGTGCAGCAGTTCCGCTATGTGGCGGTAGTTCGTGACGACGCGTTCGCCGTCGATTCTCCGCAACGCCCTGGCGGGGGCGTTGTGCCGATGCAAAAACTCCATCAAGAGCGCGTAGACACCCTTTGTTTTCCAATGTTTTTTGATTTCCGCGAGTTCCATGGCCAAGTCCAGGAGCGTTTTGTCGGATACGTCGACTATATGGCCGGCGTCGAATCCCATGAGGGTCGATGCCAAAAGCGGGCGCAACCGTCGTTCGGAGGGGTTTTCGACGGCGTTTAGCCAAACCTCGATTTCCCACGCCTCGTTGGACTCGAAAACGCTCACTGAATTCTGGAGTACGGCGGGAATGGAGCGTCGTTCCAATACCCGTTTGATCAGGCTTGCTTGCTTGTGAGTGTAAACCAGGACCGCGATATCGCCGAAATCCAAAGGCCGACCATCGTCGAATTTGGCTTTTCCCGCTTGCGCGAGCTCCGCGAGCCGGATCATCTCCTCGGCGAGGAATTCCGCGACATCTCTTTCGGCGAAGTCGTCGTTCCTGCTTTCGACAATCCAGAAATGGAAGTTTTGTTTGTCGTTGGGGGCGCCGCTATCGATTATGAGCTTCGGTTTTTTCGAGCTGGACGCGACGCGGTCGTATGTGATTCCCGCTTGCGTCTTCGTGGGGGCGAAAACGAATGTGTCGTTTTCGGCGGGGGCGTCGGGAAGGTCCCGCCTAAGCGTGAAGACCGTGTTCAACGCGGCGATCAAATCGGGTTCGGAGCGGAAGTTGTTAAGGAGTGTCAGGTTTTTATGCGCTTCGCTTTTCGCCGCGAGGTAGCTGAAGATGTCCGCGCCGCGGAACGCGTAGATCGATTGTTTGGGATCGCCAATCATGAAAAATCCATGACGGTCGGATTCGCCGAAGACCATTCTGAATATCTCGTTTTGGATATGGTCGGTGTCTTGGAACTCGTCCACCAGGGCTAGGTCGTACTTGTCGCGGATTAGCTTTACTAGGGTTGACTCGCCACGTTCGCGTTCCTCCACCAAGGCGTCGCGCAACCGTTGCAGAAGGTCGTCGTAGGTCCATATCGCCCGGCGCTCCTTCACCTCGGGAAACTTGGTCTTCACGAATTTCGCGAGTTCCGCGAACATAGTGGATTTCACGCATTTGTCGGAATTGAAAAACTCCCTCAATTTGCTACAGAAGTCGAAAAATGGATGCGAGGGGATGGGGGCGTCTTTCTCGAGGCCGGCTTTTATTCGGCAGTTTTCGATCTCTTCCGAGGAACAGTGTTTCAGCGCCGTAGCATGTGCGTCTTTGCAACTCGACAGGCCGAGGCAAGGTAGAACCTTGTTTAACCTGTCCGCGATGTTTCTGTACGTTTTTCCGTAGTATTCCGGCGGCGAGAAAAGCGGCTGGAGTTCCGCCTCTAGCTTCCCCGATTCGATTCGTTTTTTCCAAGACCGCGCCTCCCGCGCCAGTTCCTTGAGTTCTTCGCTCAAGTTTTCCATGTCCGACGAAGGAAGATTCGCATGCTCCGCTTCCGGATGTTTAGCTATGGTCTTGGCTACCTCCAGTAGATCGTCCCGCGATATCCCCAATACGGGCTTGCGCCCGGAGTTCAGGCCGACAAATTGCTTGCGCCAGAAGTCATTGACGATATCCGCGAGAAGCGCGCCGTCGTCGGTGCATAGTTCCGCTCCGTAGATGGTCTTCGTCTCGAACGCGTTTTCGGTCAGGACCCGTTGGCAAAAACCGTGTATGGTAGATATCTGCGCCAAGTCGATGTTGAGCAGGGCCTCGTTGATTCGTTTTAGTTTGTCTTCCAGTGTTCCCGGCGCGTCTTTCGCGATGGCTTTGTGGATTTCGTTCTCGCCAGCCGTATCGGCCCCGCTGAGGTGGTCGGCGAATTTGCGGAGGTTATCCCTAACGCGTCCCCGCAGCTCGCTTGTGGCAGCATCTGTGAATGTAACGGCCAAAATTCTTTCCACCGGAGTCCCCTCCATTATGGCCCGGAGGATGATGTTGGTGATGGAGAAAGTCTTGCCCGTGCCGGCGCTAGCCTCGATGAGGATGCTTTCCCCCAATGGGATTTTTTTCTTCAAGTCTAGTTTCGCGGGGCTAGGCATTGGATATCTCCAAATGTTTTTCAACAGACTCGATAGTCTCTTTGCGCTTGTTTAGGATGACGGGGCCGTAGATATCCAGCGACAATTCGCGGAACTCGCGGGCGAATCGGTCGTCCAGATGCGGAGGCTCCGCGCCGAAGCAAATCAGGTTGGCCTTTTCCTGGAGGTCGCACGAGGGATCGTTACTGTGTTTTCCCTCGGTCCATCTTTTGGCCGCGGCCCGCGCGGCGTTGTCGTCGTCCTCCATCAATTTTGATTTGATAGCTTGCTCGGCGAACACTTGGGAGCTGATATCGAAGAGTGGCAACGGCCGCTCAAGGCCCTTTAGGAAAATCTTCGCCAAATCGCGCAATGATGTCTTTCTGACGGGGGTGTCGTCTTCTTCCGCCTTCTCGTCCGGAGGGGGCGCGTTTTCGTCCAAGTCCAACGATTGGATTTGTATGTCGCCCTTTTCAACTCCGATCATATAGACGGGATCTCTCAATTTCAGACCGTGTTCAATCGCCAGCAAACGCCATATCCAAGGGGCTAGCAGATACTTGTCACTAATCTCCCCCGTCCGGGTGAAAACCATGTGCTCCCCGCGGATGTCTTCGAAGCGCCCGGAGAGGCGGAGGATTTTTCCGTTGATGTCGAACTCGATGGAGACTGTTTCGGCTACCGGGGCGGGAGCGCCGAACAATTTCGCGACTTTCGCGATTTCGTCGGCCAACGCGTCGTACTCCTCCGCCGTCTCTTCGCCCCAGAGTCCGGGCGGGAACGCACCTTCCGCGCATTTTGTCCGGGGAAAGTCGAATGGTCTATCGTGGAGTGCGTTATCCAAGGCCTCCTGCCTGAACGTGTAGCGTTCGAGGTTGTTTATGTCAAATGGCTCGAGTTCGAGGAGTTGCGGCTCATTCTCCTTGTATAGGTTTATCTTCAGCCTCGTGTTGAGGAAGGATTTAGTGGGGGACCTGAAAAAGCGGACGAATTCCTTGAATGAAGCCTCAATAACCTCGTCCTCCAAAGGAAGTGGTTTTGGGCAGAACACATACTGATTGGAACTGGACGTGTCGTCCAGAAAGGCCTTCGCCGCCTCCAATTGCGCCTGTGAATAGCTGATATTGAAATTATCCTCGCCGGTAAAGTAGGCCGCGTCGAATCCGTGGAGCTTGTGTTCCGTGACGAACTCGCTCCCCTTCTTCTCCTCCTTTTTCTCCTCCTT
>WFSE01000065.1 GCA_015486135.1 Lentisphaeria bacterium | reverse complement strand
TGTTTTTATCCTTGATGGAGGCGAATCTGGATTGCGGAATCAGTATTTCGATATGTTTATCGTTGAGCGCCTCAATGAGATTCAACGCTAGATTGTCGTCCGCCTTTTTCGGGTTCAAGATGGATTCCATGAATATCTTCAAGACATCGGGGTTGGCTTTGTCGATCTGCAGCAGGGTGTTAAACAGTGCCGCTTTATGGTTGTTGGGTAAAGCTTTATCATTTTGCAGAGTTTTTAATATTATTGGTATTGCCGCTGCGTAGTTGTGGTTTAGCTTTTTGAGAACATTGCCGTAACTGGATCCTAGGGTTTTCCATTTGCTTTCGGAGTTTTTGAGGATGTGTTCAAGTATGGCGGCGGTTTTGGTCGGGGGCCAGGATAAGCCAAGAGCCGCTTTCCATAGCAGGCATTCCAAGCCCGCCGGTTCTTTGCCGTCAATGATGAATTTTTCAATTGTGTCCGTGGCTTTCTTGTCCTTGGAATCCGCTTGGACAAGTATGGTGGCGGCGATGGCGCGGTGCGCTGGATTTTCCCCGTCGAGGATTTTGTCGAAGAATTTGCGGGCTTCCGGATTAGTTTTGGCGACCTTTGCAAATGGGGGGATGACTTTCACAACATAGTATGACATCCATTTTGGGTTGTTTGGGAGCCCTTTCGCATAGTTGGCCGCCAATGCGAAGAAGACTGACTTGTAGAGATCCGGTTTTTCGCTTAGGAGAATGCGTGGCAAGATCGGATGGAATATCCCGTAATTATTAGTGTTCTCATACGATGCCAATATGAAGTCTAGTGCGATTGGTTTATTTTTGGGAGAGCATTTTAGTATCAGAGATGCGAATTCACCCGATATCCTTGATCCGTTCTTTATCAAGGGGAGGAGCTTTTCGACAACCATATCGGGGTCGGGATTTAAACAAAACAATGTATTTAGCGAACTATGCTCGAAAAGCCCTGGGGCGTTGTCAGCCAATTCCATGAGCCAGTTATCAAAGTCGTGTCCGTCGTATCCAGATTTATGGAGGACGTAGGCGAATGTGTAGATGTAGTGGATATTCTTTTGTTGTTTAATTTGATTGACGATGAGCGTCATGAAGTGTTGTTTTTCGTCGGGGAAATGCGAACAGAGAAAATGGAAAGCTATTTGACAACGGTTTTGGTCATTAAGCATATCGTCGATGATGCGCTTTTTATATTTCCCCGGATCGCTAATCGTGGCTAGGGAAAAGCTATAAATATCTGTCAATGGGCAATCTAGTAGTTGGTTGGAGTATTTTGCGAAGAGTTTTTTCTTGTTTTTAATTTGGCGGAGGGCGTAGTCGATGAATCCGAATCCATTGCGCCAAGAGTTTTTTTGCTGTATCGACAGGATGCGTTTGACGATGACATCGGCGTAGGGGCCCGCATCGTCTTGAAGGAGTATCACTCCGACGGTGACGAGGAATCCGTATTTCGAGGCAATTAGGAACTTAATGGTTTCGTCTTTTATTAACTTGTATCCAGGAATGGCTTTGATTTTATTCTCCACTTGTCTGATGTCGCCATAACTGTGACGGTTTGCTCTGCCGAATTCATCGGCTTTGACGTCCAAATCCATTTTCATAAGAGCGGACCATGCCTTGATTTTTTTCAAGAGGATGGGATAGCGTTGGGGGTCGGTTTTTTTCAATGCGTCGTATAGGGTGTCGTTCAAGTTCGGGAGGCAGTTGTTCCTGATCAGGTCGGCGATAGCGTCGGCGAGTTCCGGGCGGTCCGCGGCGCGTTCGGTGGCGGCTGGCAGGAGGTCGCGCAGCGTTTTGGGGAGGTCCGGGAGCCTTTTGAAGTAGAACTGGAGAAATTTTATGTTGGACGGCGGGTTTTCCTTGGAGTTGAGAATGACGAAGAGTGCGTTGTCCATAGCGTAGGAGTGCGGGATGTCGCCGTTTTTTATCGCTTTCATGATTTGTTTCGCCCGCATTTTCACCTCGGGGTCTTTCGATGATGTGAGGGGTTTAATCCGCGGGATTATTTTCTCCCCCATGATGGACAGCGCCTGGGTGGCGGCCTCACGAATGTCGAAAGAGTCGGCGCCGAGGTTGGCGATTAATTGGTCGGTGTCGGGGAAAAGGAGTTCCGCTAGACGTTCGCAGACTCCGCTTTGGGATGCGAGTTTTTTCAAAGCGTCTTGATCTTTGGTGTCGGCGAGGTCCGCGGCTTGGAGTATGGCCAGAGCGTCCGGGGTCAGTTCCGCACTTCGACTTTCCTTCGGAGAAGTCGGGAAGTGCTGGTCCCGACCCCGTTCGCTGGTCCCGACCCCGCTGTCATCAGCCGTCGCCTGGGGGAGTGGCGCGAGAAGCGCGGCGAGCGCCAGCGCCGTGATTATGCTTTTTGTAAATTTTAACATTGATTATGTTCCCCAGTAGTGTCTGGGGTCAGTTCCGCACGTTGCCTGATACTCCGGCCCGTCGTTCCTCGGGTAGACATCTGGGGTCAGTTCCGCACTTCGACTTTCCTTCGGAGAAGTCGGGAAGTGCTGGTCCCGACCCCATTCTTTTTCTCCTTCGGGGCGGGTTCTCAGACACATAATGGTTATGTCGTCGAACTGGTTTTCGCCTTGGAACGCGAGGAGCGCGTTGTTGACGGCGGCGATAATGTCCGCTGGTCTTTTTGCTGCGTTTTCCGCGAGGATGTCGAGGAAATGCTCGACGCCGAAGAATTCGCCGTCCGGGTTTGACGCGTCGGTGACACCATCCGTGTGAAGGACGAGGGTTTCGGGGGCGCGGAAATTGCGGGTTCCTAGTTGGAACGCATGTCCCGGGACGATTCCGAGCGGGAAATCGGAAAGGACGCCTAGTCTTTCGGGTGGGCTGTCGGGGCGTAGGACAATGAACGGTTCGTGTCCGGCGTTGGCGTAAACGAGCCTTCCCGAGGGGATGTCGAGGAATCCGAGGAAGAGCGTCACGAACATTGCTTCGTCGTTGTCGAGGCAGAGGTAGTCGTTTGCGGCGGATAGCACTTCGTTGGGCTTCATGTCTGGTGATGTGAGGCATAGGTTTCTTATTAGTGTTCTCGCAACGGCCATGAAGATGGCGGCGGGGAGTCCTTTTCCCGAGACATCCGCCATCACGAGCGCCAAGGTGTTTTCGCCGATGAAGAAGAAATCGTAGAAGTCGCCCGAGACGTCTTTGGCCGGTAGGAGGGAGGCGTGGAGTTCGAATTCGGGCCTGTCTGGGAATGGTGGGAATGTGTGCGGGAGGAGGGCTTCCTGAATGCGTCTGGCAGTTCGTATTTCGCTTTCGAACGCCTCTCTGGCGGCCGTTTCGCGTTTAAGGTCCTCGGTGTATTGGCGGAGGTCGTCGCCGAGTTTGTTGAACGCTACGGCGAGTTCGCGGGTTTCGCGGGAGCCCCATTCGGGGATTTTGATGGAGAAGTCGCCATGGCCCATGGTGGCGACTCGATGCCGGAGTTCGGTTATCGGCTTGGAGACGGATCTTGCCAGCCATAAGGCGGCGGCGGCGCCCATAGCCAAAAGGCCCAGAAGCCACATTGTGGCGTTGGATATCAAGGTTTGCGTGTTGTGCGCGGATACGGCGAGGACTTGGGCGTCCGCCTTTTTCGCCGCTTTTTCACCGGCGCGTTTTATTTTTTCATGGACTGGAAGGAAGAACCTGTCTATTTCGACTACGGCGGATACGATGAACGGGGAGTCTTTCACGCGTGTCAGAGCCATGAATTTCCGTTTTTTAGCGTTGTCCTCGCCAATGAAGGAGTAATAGCCGCTAACTTTTGGTTTTCTAAACGATTCTCGCACGAGCTTCCACATTTCGGGGAATTCGTCCTTCCATTGGGAGTAGTTTTTGCCTTCGACGTTCGGGTTTGGGTGGATAATTGCGAGTCCTTTGTCGTCGTACATGTCTATGTGACCGGCCACGCCTCCGTTTTCACCTGGGACCCGTATTTGGGCGGTGGCGACCGCTCGGAGTTTATTGTCGGCGCGTAATTCGCGGATGTTGAAGGGGGGTTTATGTGATCGTAGGATATCCGCGACGCGGAGGGCGGCGTCTTCGCTACGTATGGCGACGAAAGTCTCGCCTATTTTAGTCAGAATTTTGCTGGAGAGTCGGATATTGTCGGAGACCACGTCCGATATCCCCTGGCGCGCGACTCGCGTGTTTTCTTGTTCGAGTCTGAAGATGGCGCGTTTTGTCACGAAGACCGTGGCGGTGGCTCCCACCACCGCAAATCCAAGCAAGGCCAACAGCAGTCTGGTTTTTAATGTCATATGTTCCCTTTTGGCAATCCCGCTCGATGTTGAGGCCCAGGCTCGGAACGGGTATCGTCTCCGTCGTTTCCTCGCTGGACTATATCGCCAGGGAGTTGAAAAAGCACCATGCCACTATAAATTCAGAACTTTGTTTGACAACTCCTTGCCCGATGATTGGGGTCAGGGGGAGTGGAGAGGGCATGATATACGGGAATGTCGAAATAGATTCCATAGCGGTGGAAACTCCTCCAGTGGAGGTGTCATCCGCGGAGATAGAGAGGCGTCTGGCGCCGTGCTACGAGCGGCTGGGGTTGCCGGAGGGGCGTTTGGAGCTTATGACCGGCATCAAGTCGCGTCGTTTCTGGGGGGAGGGATTCAAGCCTAGCGACGGGGCGATAGCGGCGGGGCGCGGGGCGTTGGAGGCGAGCGCCGTTCCCAGCGGGCGGATTGGCGCGCTTCTGATGTGTTCGGTGTGCCGCGATTTCCTCGAGCCGGCGACGGCGTGCGTTGTCCATGACGCATTGGGGCTGCCTTCCGACGCCGCGGTTTTCGACGTTTCCAACGCCTGCCTGGGCGTTCTCACTGGCATGACGGTGGTGGCTGACATGATCGAGCTTGGACATATCGACGCGGGGATGGTCGTGGCGTCCGAGAATGGCGGACCGTTGGTGGAGAGCACGATAAAAAGGGCCAACGAGGACTTGTCTCTGACGAGGCGGACGGTAAAGCCCCTTTTCGCGTCGTTAACCATCGGGTCGGGAGCGGTGGCGGTTGTTCTCGCCAAGCGCGGACTTGGCGCCGGGCACCGATTCGTAGGAGGTTCCGTCTTCGCCAATACCAGACACAACGATTTATGCCGAGGTAACGCCGATAAAGGGGTTTTGGACGGTGTGGACACGTTTATGTTGACCGATTCCGAGGAGCTTATGCGCCGCGGAGTCGAGACGGCCGCCGAAAATTGGAAGAAATTTAAGAGGGAGATTGGCTGGAGCGATGATACGCCGGACGTGTTCTGCGCGCATCAAGTTGGCGCCGCACACCGGAAGCTTCTTTTTAACGCATTGGGGATAGACCTTGGCAAGGACTTCCCGATTTTGGAGACGTGGGGGAACTCCGGGTCGGTGTCTTGTCCGACGGCGTTTGCGATGGCGGTGGAAGATGGACGGGTGGGCGCCGGGAGCAAGGTGGCGCTTTTGGGGATAGGAAGTGGGATTAATTGCGCCATGTTGGGGGTGGAGTGGTGACGGACTTGGACATATCTCCAATCAAGGATATATACCCGTTCGAGGCGCGTTACGCCAAGATTAAAGGTTACGACTATCATTACGTGGACGAGGGGAGCGGAGACCCGATTGTGATGGTGCATGGAAACCCCACGTGGTCTTTTCTTTTCCGGAGGCTTGTGGCCGATCTTGGCGATTCGTACCGTGTCGTGGCACCCGACCATCTCGGGTTTGGACTCTCCGACAAGCCGTCGAACATACCATACCGTCTCGAGACCCATATCGACAATTTCGAGGAGTTCATGCTATCGTTGGATTTGGAGGATGTGACGTTGCTAGTGCACGATTGGGGTGGCCCCATAGCACTGGGGTTCGCCGTCAGGCATCCGGAAAAGGTGAAGCGTTTGATCATCACGAACACCGCGGCGTTCGCGTCGGTCCAGATTCCTTGGAGGCTCGCCCTGTGCAAGACTCCTTGGTTGGGTTGGAAGCTGATGGTGGATATGAATCTTTTCATCAAGAAGGCGCTCACGACAACCGTTGAAAAACCGTTGGCCGAGAATGTCAAGTTGGGATATACGTTGCCGTTTAAGAACAAGGCGGATCGGATGGCCATCGGAAAATTCGTTCAGGACATTCCAATGAAGCCGGAACATCCATCCTTCGAAGTCCTGTTGGGGGTGGAACATGGATTGTGGATGTTCCGCGACACCCCTGTCAGCGTTATATGGGGCATGCGGGATTGGTGCTTCACTCCCGATTTTTTAGAGCGTTGGATAGATATTTTTCCGCACGCCGATATTCTCAAACTGAAACAGGCGGGACACTGGTTGTTCGAGGACGCCCACGAGGACATTGCTCCTTTTATTCGGCATTTTGTCGAATCGTCCTGATTGAACGAAGAGGTGGGCTTGGTGGAGCGCTCCGACTTGTATTTTGTGTCCGGCAATGTTTTATTGTGGGTGGTTGGAGTAGTGTTGTTCAAACGAACTTTCCCGGGAATATGTCGGGAATCGCCCCGATGGAATGCCGAAAAGGGGGGCTGGAATGACGTGGTTGAGTAAAATATCCATTTTTTTGTCGAGGGATATCTGGCGTCTGAAGATATCCAAGCTTTCCCGTGGGCGGCGAATTTTAATCAAGCAAATCCGAGTGGTCGTTTTGGCGTTTCGGGGGTTTGCCGAGGATAGATGTTCCCTGCGGGCGTCCGCGTTGACCTTTTTGACGCTCCTTTCCATTGTTCCCGTATTTGCGTTGGCTTTTGGTATCGCCAAGGGGTTTTCTCTAGAGTCCGTGCTGGAAACGCAGTTGACGCGGGTCTTCCACGGAAACGAAATGGTGCTGAACAAGATTCTGGAGTTCTCCCGCAATCAACTTCATCGTACCCATGGAACGGTTGTGGCCGGTGTGGGGATAGTCTTCCTGTTGTGGACGGTTCTGAAACTAGTTGGGAACATAGAACATGCGTTCAACGACATTTGGGGAATCAGGAAACCACGCCCATTCGGCAGGAAGATCACCGACTATCTCATCATAATCTTCATTGCTCCCGTGGTGCTAGCTATATCCGGCAGTTTGACCGCGTTTCTAAGCGCCCAGCCGGAGCGGCTTATAGCCAAATACGAGTTTCTCCGATTTGTCGGTCCCGCAATGATGTTTTCCATACAACTTTTTCCGTTTATCTTCCTCTGGTTGCTTTTCTCGTTCGTCTACATATTTATCCCGAACACAAAGGTTCGGATTTCATCGGCGATTGTAGCTGGCTTCACGGCGGCATTTATTTTCCATTGTTCCCAATGGGCCTATTTCAAGTTCCAGGTGACGTTGTTCGACAAATACAGCGCCATATACGGTAGTTTGGCGGCTTTCCCTTTGTTCCTCATGTGGCTGGAGGTAAGCTGGATGATACTGCTTTTTGGCTCCGAAATGTCGTTTGCCGCCCAGAATGCCGATATGTACGAGTTCGAGCAGGATGCCCGGAAGGCCTCTGTTAGGTTCAAGCGATTGGTGGCGCTTTATGTTTTGGATTTTATTGTGTCGAAATTCAAGAAGGGAGAGCCACCACCGTCCGACGGGGATATCATCAATGATTTGGATATCCCGGCGAGGCTCGCCAGATTGGTTTTGGACGATTTGGAGGCCTCGGGGCAGATTTTGTGTGTTGTTGGCGCTAGTGGCGAGCGAGAGCGCAACTATGTGCCAGCTATTCCGCTGGATAAAATAAGGGTGAGGACGGTGCTGAAGAAATTGGACGAGCTTGGTGTGAACAACATTCCACTGAAGACCACCAAGGAGTTGCGCGAACTGGAAGATGCCTTGAGGCATTTCGACAAGGCCGTGGCGAAGTCCAAGGGGAATATCCCGCTTGGGGGATGAATGCTAGGTTAATTGTCCTTCGATATACTCGCTTCGTTCGCTACTCAGGACATTTGATAAATTTTCTTCGTTGCACTCAACAATTGTGTCGAATGGCGACATTCCGTCAAGTCCATTCGCGCGGATCAAGTCTATAATACGCCATCAGCTGCTCGAACAACTCGGGATGCTTGCTCTCCATTTGGGACGGTTTTTCGAAAAAGACCTCCGTGGCTACGGCGAAAAACTCCGCCGGGTTCGTGGCGCCATAGGCGTCTATGACATCCTTTTTATGATGTTTTGCCATATCCCGCAAGTGGTCATATTCCCGTCCCAACACAGTCGCCCATGACCGATAGCTTGTCGAGCTCCCCAAAGGAGGCACCCCGTTGGCGCTCCCGCTCGCCTGGTCAAGCTGATGCCCGAACTCATGTAGCACGACATTCTGTCCGTCCGCGAAATCAGCGGCGCCGCTTTTAACATGGTCCCACGCCAAAACCACGACCCCGGTTCCCCAAGATTCGCCTATTCTAGCGAGTTCATCGTCCTCTACAACGCCGCCCCCCGTCGTCGCCGAGTCCAGCGCCATTCTCGCTTTGGCGATGAAGGCGTGCGGATAGACAAGCACGGTGTCCAGCGACGGAAAGCACGCCGTGACATGCTTGTTCAGCAACAACAGACAGGCTTCGGCAGCAATAATCACTCTCATCTCGTCGGTTATCTCCAAACCGCCACATCCCTCGAACGCCTTCTCGTCCAAAAAGATGTTGACCAACCCCTTCAATTCATTTTGAAGCTTCGCTGTCAGATGCTTGTAGGGGGGGAGATTGCTTTTCAGTATTCTCTCCCATTCGGGAGGGAACGGAGCGCGGAGCAACGCCTGCCGCCGTCTTCGGCGCACCATCGTCCGGAACAATGTCCAGCTGCATACTCCGACGACCAATGCGCAAAAAATCCATATCGCTTCCATAAGCCCTCCTTTCCACGCATCTACAAACAACCTAGGCCACGGATTGTCAAGCCCTACCCGGGGCGAAGCGTAGGAAATCCCCCCCCTTTTTTTTCTGCAGATTCGGCACTCCACTAAGATTTCATTCCCAATTCCCGCTTCCACAGACTTGATGAAGCGCGACGGCGGACTATCTTACCGCTCTTTGAGAAAAAACTGGCACTCCACTAGCGAGGCTGGTTCCGCTACCGGAGAGGTGGCTGAGCGGCTGAAAGCACAGGTTTGCTAAACCTGCGTACGGGAAACCGTACCGGGGGTTCGAATCCCCCCCTCTCCGCCA
>WFSE01000064.1 GCA_015486135.1 Lentisphaeria bacterium | reverse complement strand
TGTGTATAAGAGACAGCTCTACTCCCAAGACAGGGCGCCATCGGAGAATTCCAGGCTAATGAAATGGTCTCATCGCGCCGTGTTGGCGAAGGTTAAAGAACTAGCCGAGCCTTTTGGCATCCAAGTCTTGGAAGTGCCCGCCGCTTATTCCTCCCGTTTTTGTTCGGCGACGGGTGTTCCGGGATTCCGGGCCGCGGAAAAAGGCGCGGAAGACATCCTGCGGTCTATTGAATTTCTGTGCTCCAAAAACAATCGAACCGACACGGACGACGACCGGTTGCAATTCTTAAAGGAGCTCAAACGGATAATGGATTCCGGAAACGCTCCAAAAGGGAGGACGGCGATTGTCCCTCAGCCAGGGGGACAAATATTTGTTCCCATCATCGATGGTCCTCCAATATCACAAGCGGATTTAAACGCTGCCGGCAACATCGCTCTCAGGGCCGTGGCCGCACCGGAAATCCTCGAAATCCACCACAGGTTTAAAGTCGAGTTCAACGCATCAAAAAAACAATACGTTGCCAAAGGGAGCTCGAAATTCGATAAGGCGCGCTTCAATGGAGCGAAGGGAACCCCTGTCGAAATGGATAAGATGCCCGAGGGAGACAAGAAATTGCGGCAGATGTTCGTTGACTTGGCGCGAATAGCCAAATTTGAAAGCGGCAGATTGGACGGCGAAATCCCGGTGGCATCCGGCAAAGCCCTCTGGTCGGAAGTCAAGAAGAGGCAATACCGGCGTTGTCTCGAATTGAACGCCGAGAGATTCTCATGGAACAAAGACGATGAACTCCTCTTCTGATATTCCGAATAGCCCTCCGGAATCAATTCCGGCGAGGACGATACAGAACTATTTCTATTGTCCTCGGCTGATGTATTTCCAGTTTGTGGAAAAGGTTTTTGTGCCAAGCCCCGAAACGATTGAGGGAGACAGGGTTCACTCTAGGGTCGATCGGCCAACGAACATGCCGGATTTTCCGGAAGATATTTTCAATCCCGAGAAAACCATCCACAGGTCGCTTTATCTAGCCTCCGACAAAATCGGCGTTCATGGCGTGGTGGACCTGGTGGAAAAAACGGACGAAGACGAGATAGCGGTTGTCGATTACAAAAGAGGGACCAAACGTCGAGATGAAAATGGAAATCTGATGGCCAAGGAAGCGGACGAGATCCAAGTTAGGGTCTATGCTCTACTGCTAGAAGAAAACGACATCCATCCGGAGAAAGGATTCGTATTTTACGCCAACGAACGGGTGAAAATCCCCGTGGATATCTCCCCCGCCAAGTTGGCCGAAATTCCTAGTATAGTATCAAAAGTTCGGAGCGTGGCCGCTGGAAAAATGCCCGACCCGTTGCGTGACGACCTCCGTTGCCTTTACTGCTCCCTCTATCCGGTATGCCTGCCCAACGAAACAGCCTTCTGGAGAAATCAATCTCCCCTTCCTCCGTCAGCGACCCCTCCCATCGCTGGGAATCCCGACGGCGAATTTATAATTGTCCAAGACCCTCGAGCGTACATATCAAAAAAACGCGACATGTTTGTGATATCCTTAAATGGCGAGATTGTTTCCAAGCACCCCCAAGCGCGTGTAAAAAACATCAGTCTGTACGGAGCGCCGCAATTCTCAACGCAAGTGCTACAGGCGTGCTTGGAAAAAGACATCCCAATCTCGTTTTTCTCCCCGGCGGGACGCTACCTAGGCACACTCGCCACGCCAAGAGTCTCCGGACTGGATGCCAGGGCCGGACAATACAACACCGCCTCGTCGGAAACGCGTTCCACCGCCATCGCAGCCCGAATGATACAAGGAAAAATAAACAATCAACGAGCCTTTTTAATGCGTAACGCCTCCGACTTGGACAAAGACTCCCTAGATCAAATAGCCCGAATGAAAAACATTGCCGAGAAGGCTAGGAGCCGCCAGGAGCTCACCGGAATAGAGGGCAAGGCGGCGGCGGTCTATTTCGCCTCATTCGACAAAATGATAAAAAGCGATGACGAGGCGTTCCGGTTCAAAGAGCGCAACAAACGCCCCCCTCGAGATCCGGTAAACTCCATGTTGTCTCTGGGATACAGCGTGCTATCATCGGAAATAGCGGGAATATGCTATGAAATCGGCTTGGATCCAGCCTGCGGCATTCTTCACGCCCCACGCTATGGCCGAATGGCTTTGGCGTTGGACCTAATGGAGGAATTTAGGCCCCTGATTGTGGATTCGGTGGCTGTTTCCCTTGTGAACAGAGGCGAGGTTAGCCCCAGCGACTTCATTTTCTCCTCGAAAGGCTGCAACCTCAACGCCAACGGCCGAAAGGCTTTCTGGAAAGCATACTTCAAGCGAATGAACACCGAAACAACTCATCCGGAGTTCAAATACAAGATGACATACAGGGGATTGCTGGAAATCCAAGCCAGGCAATTGTGGCGAATATTCCGTGGAGACGCAGAGGAGTATTTCCCTATTCTGACAAGATAGGTTCCGTAAGCTAAAGGTGCGATATGGCATCGACAAGAACAACCGTGGTCGCATACGACATCTCCGACCCGAAACGCCTGAAAAAAGTTGCGGACATTATGGAGGGATTCGGATACAGGATACAATACTCCGTTTTTCTATGCGCCCTTTCCCCTACGGAAGTGCAAAAGCTAAAATTGACACTCTCCAAGGTAATCAACAACGCCAATGATCAATGCCTCGTCATAGACCTCGGCCCCGAAGACTCGAAAAATTCCATAGAAGCCGTGGGCAAACCACTGCTAAGCATACCAACGTTGACCATCGTGTAGGCTATGAAAATCACGAAAAAATCTGTCTTTTACAAACAATTCGCTCTTGACATTTGAGCACTTAATGCAACATTATTGACAGTTCCTACGGGAACCGCACACTTCCCCTCCGCCATTGGGGAGGCAGAGTTACGATATCCCTAGAGTGTCAACATTAGGCCACGGCCTCAAATCATCCTCTCCCCGCCATTGAGAGGACAAAGTCGCATTCCCCCTTGCGAGGGCGGAAGCAATAGACCCCGCACGCACAGCACGCTCGAGGTCTTTGACAATCAAGATGTTAGCGGAACACAAGCCGTGGCAAACCAACAATCTTCACCATTGTTTTATGTCGGCGCTCGCGAAGTTATCTCCTTCGCGTTGAGCGTCAACATGTTACGAGAGGACGGTTGAACACTCCGCGGATATCGCGACTTTGAGGCGGGGACTAATCGGCTCGTTGATTTTATTCATTCTAGTTGAACACTCCGCGGATATCGCGACTTTGAGGCGGAAAATAACCAGATATTGGTTGCGTCTGTTGCGGTGTTGAACACTCCGCGGATATCGCGACTTTGAGGCGGAGACAAACCTCCTATCGTTTTTAATCCCGCCGCTGGTTGAACACTCCGCGGATATCGCGACTTTGAGGCGGCTTTTCGTATTGACCGGGTTTGCGTTTGTTTTGTTTGTTGAACACTCCGCGGATATCGCGACTTTGAGGCGGGTTCGTCATTTCCCGCTCCGCTCCGCACTGCGTAGTTGAACACTCCGCGGATATCGCGACTTTGAGGCGGCGAACTTGGTATCCTCTTCCTCCTCCTCCTCCCCGTTGAACACTCCGCGGATATCGCGACTTTGAGGCGGCATTATGGAGATAGAGCTATGAACGAAGTTGATGTTGAACACTCCGCGGATATCGCGACTTTGAGGCGGACGACCGACCCGCAAAACTCGCCGGGTTTCGCTGTTGAACACTCCGCGGATATCGCGACTTTGAGGCGGTTTTGGTCAACTGGTCGCATACCGGGAACAAGGCGAGTTGAACACTCCGCGGATATCGCGACTTTGAGGCGGTGGGGATCAGAGCGGTTATGGTGGACTGGTAGGGTTGAACACTCCGCGGATATCGCGACTTTGAGGCGGAGCATATACGAGGCGAAGTATGAGAGGGGAGCGGACGTTGAACACTCCGCGGATATCGCGACTTTGAGGCGGGTTGATTATAATGCTATTGTGGATAGCATATTATGGTTGAACACTCCGCGGATATCGCGACTTTGAGGCGGGACATGACCGCCAGAGGTTGCCACGCGAATCCCGGTTGAACACTCCGCGGATATCGCGACTTTGAGGCGGAGCTCCGGTTGCGCCAACTGTTACGCCGAGCGGAGTTGAACACTCCGCGGATATCGCGACTTTGAGGCGGCACTTCAATCTGTCCGCGCGCTGGCGCTGGCCGGGTTGAACACTCCGCGGATATCGCGACTTTGAGGCGGGACGAGGAGAACACGGTAACGACTACCACGGCCTGTTGAACACTCCGCGGATATCGCGACTTTGAGGCGGAATGATACCGCCAACGCCGATCTGGTGGTGGGGAAGTTGAACACTCCGCGGATATCGCGACTTTGAGGCGGGATACTAATTTGGGTGTTATGTCTGGGTCTGAAAGTTGAACACTCCGCGGATATCGCGACTTTGAGGCGGAGGTGCGCTTCCTGTCATCGTCCCACCGTTAGCGGTTGAACACTCCGCGGATATCGCGACTTTGAGGCGGTACAAGCGCACCGACGAAGGCAAGGAACGGGCCGTTGAACACTCCGCGGATATCGCGACTTTGAGGCGGTACACGGGCTCCATATGGATGCTACTCACCGCACGTTGAACACTCCGCGGATATCGCGACTTTGAGGCGGTCCCATTACTACCAAGGCCGCCCTCTCGGGCGGCTGGATATCGCTTTGAGTCGGGAATAGCACGCTAATGGGGCCAATTTGGCCGCACGCAGAGCTATTGATCCGTCCTTGACTTCTTCTTCAGCAAATCCCCCACTTAGATTGCCATATGTGGTGCTCGGAGTTTGATTTTACGCTTAAGCCCCCCATATTCCGCTTTGCCGCGGGCTCCGCGGATGGAGAGCCCCTTGAAGCTTTGGAACACTAAAAACGAGGTAAGAACGAATGGCTGACATACATCCCACGGCCGTGGTGGACGCAAACGCGGAATTGGCGGACAACGTCAAAATCGGCCCCCTGTGCGTGATAGGGCCCAACGTCAAAATCGGTCCGGATTGCGAACTGGTGGCTCAAATCCATATCACCGGACACACCACCCTAGGAAGAAAAAACACTATCTACCCATTCGCCTCCATGGGAACCCCGCCCCAAGACTACGATTTCAACGGCGAAGTCTCCTACCTGAAAATTGGCGACGGCAACACCTTCCGCGAAGGGTTCACCGCCAATCCCGGAACGAAACCAGGGACGGAAACCGTTATCGGCAACAACTGCTACTTCATGGCCAACAGCCATGTGGCCCACAACTGTGTCATTGGCGACAATGTGATCATGGCGAACGACGCGCTTCCCGCGGGATATTCGGAAATCGGCGACCGCGCCATCCTGTCGGGGCTGACCGCCGTCCACCAGTTCTGCCGCGTGGGACGACTGGCTATGATCGGCGGGTGCTGCGCCATCTCCAAGGACCTCCCGCCGTACATGATGTGCTTCACAAAAAACAACCGTGTCAGCGGATTGAACCTAATCGGAATGAAACGAAGCGGCATCCCGGCGGAATCCATCAAGGCGATGAAGCAGGTCTATAGAATCTTCTTCCGCTCCGCACTCACCCCAAAACTGGCGATGGAAAAAATAGAGGCCGAGGTTCCCATCACGCCCGAGGTAGAGGAATTCATGGACTTCGTCAAAACCACTAAGCGGGGCATCTTGATGGGCCCGGCGCCTCGCGGCGGAGCCGAAACGGATTGAACAACAAAACACGGACATTCACTTATGGCTAAAAACTCCATCACTCAAAAAATTATAGACGCGCATATCGCAATGGAAACACGAAACAACGACTCGGGCCGGGTGTCGATAAAAATAGACCAAACCCTCACCCAGGACGCTACGGGAACGATGGCCTATCTCGAACTCGAGGCAATGGGCGTGGAAAGGGTCGCCACCGAACTCTCCGTCTCCTACGTCGACCACAACACCGCCCAAAACGGCCCGGAAAACCGCAACGACCACCTCTACCTGCAATCGGTGGCCGCCGCCAAAGGAGTCCTGTTCTCGCGTCCGGGCAACGGCATCTGCCATCAGGTCCATCTCGAACGTTTCGGGGTTCCAGGAAAGACCCTCCTGGGATCGGACTCCCATACCCCGACAAACGGCGGCATCGGAATGATGGCGATAGGCGCCGGAGGGCTGGACGTCGCTCTAGCCATGGCGGGAAAACCATTCACAATGGCCTATCCGAAAGTCATTGGGGTCAAATTGACCAACAGCCTGCCCCCCTGGTCCTCGGCGAAGGACGTGATTCTGAAACTACTCGAAATCCTTTCGACAAAGGGCAATGTCGGCTCGATAGTCGAATATTTCGGTGATGGCGTCAAATCCCTATCCGTCCCCGAAAGGGCGACTATCACCAATATGGGCGCAGAACTTGGCGTGACCACATCGATATTCCCCTCCGACGAGAAAACAAAGGAATTCCTGGAGGCGCAGGGCCGCGGCGGCGACTGGCGGGAACTCTCCGCCGGCCCGGACGCCGAATACGACCGCGTCATAGAAATCAATTTGGCGGCCGTGGAACCAATGGCGGCGTGCCCGTCCAGCCCCGACAACGTTAAGCGGGTGGCGGAGCTAGGCGCCCCCACCGTGGATCAAGTCCTAATCGGCTCATGCACCAACGGCTCTTTCCGAGACCTCATGGTTGTGGCCGACATCCTGAACGGCGAGCCTATCGCTGAAAACGTCACTCTCGCTATCGCCCCCGGCAGCAGGCAGACATTGGAAATGCTCGCGGAAAACGGCGCGCTGGCGAAACTCGTCCAGTCCGGCGCCAGAATCGTGGAAACCGCTTGCGGCCCCTGCATCGGACAAGGGCAAAGCCCCGCCGAAGGCACGATCTCCGTGAGAACATTCAACCGCAACTTCGCGGGACGCACAGGCACGAAAAACGACCAGGCGTATCTCGTCAGCCCGGAAACCGCCGCCGCCTGCGCCATCGCCGGCGCGCTAGTCGATCCGCGCTCGCTCGACCGCCCCTCCCCGGAACGCGTCGACATCTCGGAATTCCATATCGACGACTCCATGTTCATACATCCCCCTCCGGCGGGGACGAAAGTGGAGATAATACGCAAATCAACCATCGGAGACCCGCCAAAAAACGCGCCATTCCCGGAACAAGTCGATGGTGTTGTAGTCATAAAAGTCGGCGACAAAATCACGACCGACCATATCATGCCGGCGGGCGTCCACCTCAAACTGCGAAGCAATATTCCAGAATACGCCAAAGTCGTCTTCGAGTGCTTCAACAAACCCGGAGAGCCATCTTTCGCGGAACGCGCGGTGGCGGTTCGGGATTCCGGAAAACACGGCGTAATCGTCGCCGGGGACAGCTACGGGCAAGGCTCCTCGCGGGAGCACGCCGCCATATGCCCCGCCTATCTGGGAGTCAAGGTCGTAGTGGCGATGGCTATCGAACGCATCCACGCCGCGAACCTCGTCAATTTCGGAATACTCCCTCTGATTTTCGCGAATCCCGCGGATTACGATTCCATCTCACGAGACGACACGTTGACGATCGACAATATCCCCGCGCAACTCGCGGAGGGAACAAATCTCCATGCGGCGCTGTCGAACGGCGAAAGGATTGAATTGACGCATAAACTCTCGGCCGACGATGTGAAAACCATCTTGGCGGGAGGAAAGCTGAATCTATAAACAAACGGCCCGGCGCCGCACACCACAAAGGATACGCAATGCTAGGCGACAGGGATTACATGAGACATCAAAACGAGCCCCCCTTGCGCTCCGCGCCTCCAAGAAGGTCCGGGGGGCCCAGCGCCGTCATAATGATCATCGTCGCCACCGTGCTGGTGTATCTGGCTCAAACCGATGCGATGATATCCAGATACGCCCTAGTCTCCACAGCCGTTTACCACGGCGAATACTACCGCCTAGTCACTCCGCTTTTCCTGCATGAGAATCTATTCCACATCTTTTTTAACATGTGGGGCGTCTACCTGTTCGGCTCGCTGATCGAAGGCCGCATGGGGAAATGGAACTTCCTCGGACTCTATTTCATTAGCGGCATCATAGGCTCCCTTATATGGATCGCGACAAACCACTCAAATATCCCCTGCATAGGCGCCAGTGGCGCGGTCTTCGGGCTGGCCGTGGGCGCAATGATGCTCTACCCGGACTTGAGGGTTATGCTTATATTCCCCCCCATCCCCATGAAGCTTAAAACCTTCGTCATCGTCTACATCCTGGCGGAGGTCTTCATGGAACTAACCGGAAGCGATTTCAAAGTGGCGCACATCGTCCATCTAGGTGGCGCTCTGGGAGGATACATCTACATGAAGGCGGTATGCTCTGGCGACATCCAGTGGGACATCTTCCCGCGCTCCCGACACACCCGGGATCCATACAAACACCCGGACGGCTGGACATTCCACGATAGCGGCCAACCAACCACAAAGCCCCTGACATCCCAAGAGATCGACAGAATCCTGGACAAAATATCCATCCACGGCATAAACAGCCTCTCGGAGGAGGAGCTCGACACCCTCAGAAAAGCTAGAGAGCAAATAAAGCGGTAACAAGGGAAAGGAACACCTATGCCAAGCAACATCCCCAACGACAAATCCGACGCCGGACAACAACCCGCAAGCCCCCCACCCGCTAAGCAAGACATAGACGAACTCTTCCTGGTAGCGGCCGACTCGCCCGGCGAATCCGAGACAGCCCAGCTCCTGGAACACGCGCCTAGCGCGTCAAAAGAGGCATTGTCCGATGGAGTCGAAATCCTCTTGGACTCCTGGGAGGGCTCCATCTCCGGCGATAAAACCAAATCCCAAACCATTCTCGCGTTGGCCGCGCTCCCCGCGGCCCCCGATACCCCGACATTCCGGAACGCCATCCAAAAAGCCTTCTCCACGTTAAGAACCACCTCCATCCCCTCCTCGGCCCTCTTGAAGGCCACGGGAATCCGCTCGGGGAAACCAATTCAAGAGGCCGTCGCTAGGTTCCACACCCTCAACCGTCTGGCGCCAGGCGCCATAGCGTTCAACCCGACCACCGGCCGACGCGGAACAGTCGGCGAGATCGATGGACTGTCATTCGAAATGGGCATCCGCTGGGAAGGCGTGCCAACCGAAATGCTAATTCCGCTCGATGCCGCGTTGGACGACTTGGCTTTTATCGAAAACGCCCCGCCGGCGGATTCCCCGCCGCCAGTCGGGAAGGCCCCCGTCGAGGAATACATCCGCGGATTGGAGTCGCTCTTCATCTCGCCCTTCGACAAAACCACCGCCGAACGATTCGCTCTTTCCGTGGCGGCGACCAGTGGCACGGGAAAAGACGCATTCCTGGACTGGTGGCACTCCCGGGACAACACCGTCACATCAAAATCCCCCTTGAGAAATTTCTGGAACGCCAGGTCCCTCCGCGAATTCCGCGAAACCTCCGCGGCGCACCTGAAATCGGGACTTCCCACCCCGGCGCAATGGTCTGCGGAACTTGCGAAATCACTCGATTCAATGAAAATCGGGACTTCGAAGGCTGACCTGACACTCCTCGCCGACGCTCTCGCCGACACCGCGGAAATCGCGGGTGTCGCGGAACTCGCGCCTGTCCTCGCAAAACTCAAGGACAAAATTCCATTGTGGCCGTCAAAGCCAGAATCCCTCTCCAGCGGAGCAGCGGCGGCTTGGTTCGCCCTCCCCGTGGCGTCCATTGCGAAACTCGCGGAACTGACCGCGGCCGTGGTGTCCAAACAATATCTAGCGGAACTCGTCTCCCGCCTCCCCTTCCGCTGCCTCAACGCCACCGCGGATGTGGCGGGTATCGACAATCTGGCGAGCGCCCTAGACACCACAAATCCCTCGGCGGACATCCTCCTCTGGATTTGGAAGAACAGAAAACACCTTCCGAAAAACATCACCGGAACCCTCTCGGCCCGCAATTTGATAAAATCAATCGACTCGGCACCCTCGGGGCCCTTGGCCGCCGCCGCCAAAGAATTGAAAAAACTCCTCCTGACCAGTCGCGAACTCCGGAAAACCATTTTGGCGAAACCGGACGCGGCGGCCGCGGCGGTCGACTCCATACATGCGTCATCCGCTATCCAGACCGACGAGAAACAGTCCCTTTTGGTCAAAATGGCCGCGGACTCCCCCGAAATCAAAAAAATCCTCGAAACAGGAAAAGGTCGGAAAATATTCGCCAGCGCCGCGGAGTCCTCGGAGAAAATGGCCGCCGACTTGGACAAAAACATAACATCCATCCGCTCCCACGCCGCGAAAGCCGCGGAACTTAAAGACCTCGTCTCGAAATTAATCCCCGAAAACTCCGCCGCAATCGCCCACGCCAGAAGCTACGGCGACCTCCGCGAAAACGCCGAATACAAAGCGGCGAAAGAGCGCCAAGCCTTCCTCGCAAGTCGACGCGCCGAACTCGAACAAGGAATATCCATCCTGACCCCAGTCGATTTCAGAACCGTCGAAGTCGCGGATACCGCCATCCCAGGTTCAACCGTCACCTTGGAATTTGAAAACGGCGACACCGAAACCTACCACCTACTCGGCGCTTGGGACGGCAACCCCGAGACACATGAAATCCCGCATGTCAGCGCGTTGGGCGCGGTGCTGAACGGCAAGAAAATCGGCGACACCATAACCATGCCCGATAAACGCTCCGCTAAAATCAAAGACGTGGCCCCACTGCCAAAAGAACTCGCCGAACGCCTAGCAACTGTGTAAATCCGAAATCCTAAATCCTAAATCCTAAACCCAGCCTGTGTCAGTTCGTGCCTACCCCATCCTTTTCGGATTTAGGACTTCGAACTTCGGGTTTGAGGTGTCGGGGGGCGGGACCAGCACTTCTGACCCTTCCGTGCCGCAGGCACCGTTCCGGCTCTACGGAAGGGTTAAAGTGCGGAACTGACCCCAAACATCCTTTTTCGGATTTAGGATTTCGAGTTTCGGATTTGAACCTTCCGTGCCTCCTATTTTTGACTTACACTCTAGGCAGTGCTACCTTCCCTTACTGGCGAAAGGAGCCTTCGCCACGCATCCGGCAATTTAGAGCGGAAAAAAGGAACACGGGTATGGCGCTTGATTTAAGTAGCCTTGAAAAAGCCGTAGGGATGCTTAAAAAAGCGGTCGATCTAACCTCCCCCGAAAACCTCGCGGCCATGACGGAAGACCAACAAGACCTCACCAAAGCCGGGGTTATTCAATATTTCGAGTTCACTTACGAGCTTTGCTGGAAATTCATGAAGCGGTGGCTCGAAATGAATATGGGCGCGGTCTATGTGGACGGCGTAACGCGTCGCGAGCTTTTTCGACTCAGCGCCGAAAGCGGTCTCATCTCCGATGTCGAGCAGTGGATGGACTATCATCATGCCCGCAATGAAACCTCGCACACATACGCTAGGGATACAGCCGAAGAGATATTCCAAACCGCAAAGACATTCCTGGCGGATGCCCAAACGTTGCTGGAACACCTCGAAGAGAAAAATGATTGACGCCTCCGAACATGAAATTGCGACAATTAAACGGATTTTGACTGAATACGCTCCGGACTGCGAAATACGCGTCTTCGGATCCCGCGTAAACGGCACGGCCAAACCCCATTCCGATTTGGATTTGGTTGTCGTCGGACCGGAAAAACTGCCCCAAAGACGTTATTATCGGCTAAAAGAGGCCTTCCAGGAATCGGAATTGCCCTTCCGGGGCGATGTCCTGGACTGGCACCGAATCTCCCCGGAATTCCGCCGCGTTATCGACAACAACTACGTCAAAGTTCTAACAACCGATGACGACACGCCCAAAGAGAGCCATTAGGGAGCCAGCTCCGCTATTGACTTTTTTATCTCTTCTATTTTTCTGGAAATTTCGCTTTCCCCTTCTTCTATTTTCTCTCTAACCCTGTCCCTTGTTCTTGTCAGACCGCTTATTGCAACTGAAAAAAGTTTTCCTATTTTAGTCAAAGTCATGCGGCTGTTGCTGTATGTCGCACACATATACATCGCAATTCTGCGCTCTTCTTTCGCCTTGCTGCGTCGCGCAAGTATTTCCTTGATATCCACTTCGAAATATTCGGCAACTTTAGCGATTATGAGCATCGGTTCTATCGAGGTTTGAAAAGCATGAAGCGCCCGAGATTGGCTTCTTCTGTTCGCAACAGAAGATGGAAATGGTTTCGCATTAGCACATAACAGTAAATCTTCACGTTGAAAATTTTCGAGAAATATTCCAGTTTTTCAAGAAATGTTTCACAGTCGGCCTGCTTTCTGAAAATATTCTGACGCTGATTCCCGCGGTTCATAACATGATACATCGCTCCCGGATATTCAATTCTTAAAGGTCTTGCCTCCCTGTTTTTAGCTCATTGTATGGCAATATAGCATATTCGCAACAAAGGGCAATAGCGGAGGTGTGCCCCCAATAGCCCCCCCCGCACTAACCTTTCCCCGAGAGTTCATCCTACGAGAGTTCATCCTAGAAAAACACTTTCACCACATGTTTTTTCTTGGCGTCGCGAAGCAAGTTGATAATAATGTCCTGGTTCTTTATGGCTATCAGTGTTTGCCTAATCCGGCTGGCCACGGCGGCATCGAATGGAGGCAGAGGTCGCTTCCACGCATTGTCCAATCGAATAATATGAAAGCCGAAAATCGTCTCGAAGACATCGCTTATCTCCCCTTTTTTCATATTAAAAGCCACCTTGTCGAACTCCTCCACCATCTCCCCCCTTCCAAAAGCGCCTAAATCCCCGTTCTCGCGTGTGCAGTCGCTTTCCCGCGACGCGATTTTATCGAAAAGCGAAGGATCCTTCCTCAGGCGCTTCAATATTTCTTCAGCCTTGCGTCGTGCCGCGTCTTTGGCTTCCTTGGTGGTGCCCAATGGCCGGACTAGAATCTGGGAAACCTTGACCATGTCTCCCGATTTGCCGTAAAACTCCTTCACCTCCTCCTCCGTCACCTTCCCCCTTGGCTCCACGCACTGCTTGCTCCAGAGCTCCACCGCCCTCCGCCGAAGCTCCCCCTCGCCGAGCTTCGCGGCTTCCGCGTCGCAATACTCCTCCAACCCAATTCCCTTCTGCCGCAAGTAACGCTCGAACGACTCGCGCTGCTCCTTGGGGGAGTCTGCTAGCCACTTCCGCATATCCGCGAGCAAAAGCGCGGAAGACGCGGGATATCCATCAGCCGCCGCCAGCGTCGAGAGGATCTTCTGGTTGACAAATTTTTGGAGAACCTCCCTGGCGTAAAGTTCGCGCTTCCGCTCGTCAAAACCCGCCAACGCTCCCGGCGGAGTGTTTTCGACAAGAAAACGCAGGAATTCGTCACGGGAAATCTTCTCGCCATCCATACTCGCAACGGTCTCCGGAAGAAAACCCCACGGCCCCGCGGAAGCCGCGGTGTCGCCAGCGAATACCGACACCGACATCATCATCCCGACAAACAACAAAATAAATGCCAGCCTCACGCGACCTACCCTCCGAAAGCAAACTCAACAAGTGGGAATCGCCGGACAACTTAGGGCTTCCTGCATAATTGGCAAGCGCTTAATCGCCAATTTGGGTTCAGGACTAGGGGACTCGGGACAGGGGGGGCGCATGTTCAAAAAGGAGCCCTCCATTCGAGCTCCGCTTCCTTCCGAGGTTAGGGGAGCGAACGAAAAGGACCGTCTCTAACCCCTCGGCCTTCCATTTCATCCTTCGCGGGGTTTGCCGAAAAAGACTTGAAAGAATGCCGTGGCGATATACGGTTCATTCCGTTTCGAGCACCTAAAGCGAACATGGAGATATCAGGCAATGGCGAAAACAAAGTATAAAAAGAAAAAAAAGGGACCCCAGTCCACGCAATCCTCGTCCGCTTCCCCGGTCAAGGAGACGACTAAAAGCAAAAACATCAGCAACGTGGTGGCGATGGACGCGGTGGACGACTTCGATCGTTTCGAAGAATTCTTCACCAGCAACCTCCGAACCATCCTCTGGCTGTTCGCCATCCTCTCCATACTCGTAATCATAGGCGCCGCCGTCTACGCCCTACGCGAAACATCCGAATCAAAAGGCGCCGACGAGCTACTCGCGGCAAAAACCATCGATGAAATCGAAAAAGCGTTGAAAACATTCCCCACCAACCAAGCCGTTCCACTGGCGAAACTCCGTCTAGCCACGCTTAAATTCAAAGCCGGCGATAAAAAGGCGGCATTGGACATCTACTCCCAAGTGGCTTCCACCGCCACCCCGGGAGAAGCCAGAGACCGGGCGGCATTGAACAAGGCGTACACGCTGGAGGCTCTTGGAGAAAACAAAAAAGCGGCCGAAACTTTCGAACGTCTCGGCTCGGACTCCTCGCGGCCAGAATACATCCGTAACGAGGCGAACTATTCCGCCGCTAGAATACGCCTGCTCGAAGGCGACAAAAAACAAGCCGCGACACTGCTTAAGACTATCGATTTCTCAACTCCGGGATTTTGGTCGCTACAAGGAAAAATGCTCCTCCAAAGAATCAACTAGGAGCGTCATGCTAAGGCTCGAGTCCATCTCGAAGTCGTTCGCTCGAAGCGACGGCACTAGATTGCGTGTTCTCGACAACTTTTCCGCGACTGTCGACATCGGCGAGATACTGTCCGTACGCGCACCCGAACACAGCGGAAAAACAACCTTATGCCTCGTCGCGGGGGGACTCGTGGCACCGGACTCCGGACGCGTCCTCCTCGACGCCATAGACATTCAGCAACTGCCAAAAGCCAATCGTTCGGAATTCATTGCCAATAATGTTGGATTCCTATTCCAACGCCTCAACCTTATACCGTCCATAAGCGCTATGGACAACATTCTCCTTCCAAGCTTGACGATCCCAATCGAACACCCCGAGCCGCTCGCCAGGGAACTGGCCGTATCCCTGGAATTCGAAGACGAACTGCAAAAACGCCCCACGGAGATGAACCTCGACAACCGTGTCAAAACGGCCTTGGCGAGAGCCCTGCTACACCGTCCGCGCCTACTTGTGGCGGACGACTCCAATTGGAACGTCTCCACGCACGCCGCGTATCTAATCTCGAAAACCCTGCGCGAACATGCGGGACAAGGAAATATAGTCTTAACCACCTCCACCGCCTGGCGCGAACCAGTCAGCGATAAATGGCATGTGTCCAAACACAAACAGCCCCTCAAAACACACTGATTTCTACAATGGCGACGGCGGAGCCGTCCTCTGAGCGCGGCGGCCCCCTGCCTGCCCTGAGTCGGTCTCCCCCCGTCCGGACATTCATTAACCCGCCCTTAATCCCCCTAGCGGGACTTGGTTAATCTTCGCCTATGTCCTTGGACTTTTTCCCGGGCTTTTTATCCTTCACATCCTTCTTTTCCGTCTCTTTTTTCTCGTCTTTCGGGGCGTTGCGAACACAGCGGAAACCGATATAGCATCTTCGCGCGTCTGGAGGCGTGTATCCCCGCGACCCGCACGGAGCGTCACTGGAAAAAAACGAATCGCCCCTAACAACTTTGTACTCGCCCTTCTCGGGGCCTCGGGGATTGTTCTTCGGGCTCTTTTTGTAGTAGTCGTTAACATGCCAGTCGTCGCACCATTCACATGCGTTTCCCAGCATGTCGTAGAGTCCCCATTTGTTCGGCTTTTTCGACCCCACCGGCAAAAGTCTGGACGCCGGCTTGTCCCACTTCACGTCCGGGTCGTAGCAGCCATATTTCCCATAGAACGCCATGTAGAAATCCTCCGAGCATTGCCAATAGTTCGCGTATTCGATCAGCTTTTTCTTGTCGTCCCCGAAAAAATACTTCGTCGCGCTTCCCGCTCGGCAGGCGTACTCCCACTCGGCCTCGGTCGGAAGACGGTAGCCGTTTTTGGAGAAGTCGCATTCCCACGTCTTCTCGTCGTAGCATGGCTCCAACCCCTCCGCCCTAGAGCGCGCGTTGCAGAACTTCGCCGCGTCGTACCATGATACATTCACTACAGGATAATTATCTCCAACCATAATTATAGGGCAAATCGGCTTAAACGATTTATCCTCTATCAACTTTTTGGTTATTTCAATGTTTTTCTTTGTCGCAGCAGGATTTTTCCCCAGCAACTTCCTGTACTCCCCCTGCGTCACCTCGTACTTGTCCATGTAGAAGGAACTGACATAGACCTTGTGCCTAGGCTTCGCGTGGTTAGCGTAAACATCATCGTCGGCCATGCCCATAATAAACGTTCCAGCGGGGATCCTCACCATTTCAGGACGATCCGCCGCCTTCAAACCAACCACCGACGGCAACATGGCGAGAAGCGCCAGACCAATCATTTTTTTATTCATCGTTTCATTTCTCCCGCGTTCTCCGCGTCTCCGCGAGGAAAAATCAAGGCGGGGGCGCGTGATCTAATGTTTCGCCCCGAGCTCGGCTATGGATGTCCAAGGATTGCCCCTGATTTCGCTCAACGCCTTGAGCTTGAGGTACCGCGCCGTAACTTTTTTGCCGAAATCGGCCGTTTGCCAGTTGGAAGAGTTTTTAAACCGCCCTTTGCAAACAGGCTCGGCCCAGTTCTTGGCATCGTCGCTAACGTATATCTCGTAGTCCTTGATCCGGCCATTAGGGGTGCCTTGTCTAGGCAGATACCTCAGAGCGGAGATTGTCAGTTTCTTGCCGAAATCCAAAACTATCTCATGTGGATGCTTGGTCGTGCCCCTGCTCCACTTTGTATGCCAGAAAGTAGTCGGATCTCCATCCAAAACACTCGACGGCTCATTACCCGGCTCGAAATTGTCCACGCTCACCACTTTCCAGTCGGCGGGGTCTATAACCACATCGAACGAACGCTCCACAACCGTCGACTTCCTCCCCATATATCCTTTCGGATATTCCGCCCACGCCTTGACGCGCGCGGCGTTTTTAAGGGAGATAGGTCTCTTGTACAGCCTGGGTTTCGCATTGCCGATTCGAACCATGATTTTAGCGTTGGGATCGGTGGACGCTACCGTCAATATCCCCTTTGGGGAACGTGATACGACCACTGGAAGCGTCACTGGCGGGCGCTTGGATGCGAGACGACCGGGAGACACGCCCTTGCCTAACGGCAGAAACCAATACTGGAACGACACGGGTTTAGCCTTCAACGTGTACTTGGCCATTGGCCTAGGTCCGCAACTGGCACCGCCAAGCCCCATGTGCGCCGCGTCCAAGGTGAACGCCACGTCGCCCCGGGGCTTCAGTTCGGATGGATGCTTAGGCCCCTTCTTCCTGTCGTTAGCCATTTCCGCGTCCGTGAAATGCAACGCCGAAAACGACATCGGCTCGCCAGCTACCACCATCACCCCGACACCCTTGCCATCCGAAAGGGTAATCCACTTGGTGTCGCAACGGTTGCCACACGCCTGCGGTCGAACATAGGGCGTGAAGAACTCGTCCACCGTCTTGGCGTAGCGCCCAATAAAGGAGCCGGTCTTCCGATCCACGTAATTCTCCTCGGGACCGCGTCCGTACCACTCCACATTCTCCAATCCTTTTCTGAAAAACGCCAAAACACCTATACGCGCCAACGCCGGGCACTCTTCCGCCGTTTTGCCTAAAGGAACAAACCTGTTTTCGGAGAAAACGCACCCTCCAGGCATTAACGTCCATTTGGTACGCAATTCACATTCGAATCCTTCACCGCCAGTGTAGCGGGTCAGGACATCGACCACGACAGCGCCAGCGGCGTTCTTGCGCGCGTCAAACTTCTCGAGCTTGACGGCGAGGTCGTTCAATTTCATTTTACGCCATGCGCCAGCCGCCCAGCCGTCGTTGTCGGTGGGGGCCCGGAACAAATTCAGTCTTGGGCCGCCAGCGGACGACAACATCTCCTTCCCGCCATACTTCAGGCTTGTCATGAGCCCCGTCCTGGAGGAGAACGCAACCGAGAATTCCGCTCCGGAAATCTTCACGGAACCGTTGAATTTTCGAATTTTCAAAGGTGCGGAACCCAATTTTATGACCGCGGGCTTCGCGTTCCACGGCAACTTGAGTTGTCCCGCGGCGACCTCGAACCCGGCCTTGGCCCAAGAGGACGCCTTTTTTGTCCTAACCGAGAGATTCAGCAGATACTCGCCCCCAGGGAGAAGGCGTTTCGGCTTGGACACCGGAATAGAGATGTCTTTCGCCACGCCAGGCGGAATATCCAAAGAGCCCAGCGCCCCGCTCCCCTTTTTCGTTCCGTTCTCCAACAAGGTCCAGCGAATGTCAAACCGATTGAGATTGGTGAACGCGAACTTATTCTTGATTCGGACGGACGCTTTGGCAGCTGAATCCGAAGCTAGGGAAAACGCCACATTCTGATACACCTTTCTCACTTCCGCCACCTCCGGGGAAATCGAGTGGTCGGCGAAAAGAATTCCGTTGCAACAGAAAGAATTGGAGTTCGGATAGTCCCCAAAGTCGCCTCCGTACGCGTAGAGCCATCCACCTTTTGGCGGTGCGGGCTTCTCGCCCCGGGCCTCCGACGCCAGCAAGAGAGAAGTGAGTCCCTTGCCAGGGCTTTGCCCAACACGGTCGCCAGGCTTGCGCGGCCGCGCCAAAAGCCCTTGATCGACCCAGTCCCAAATGCATCCTCCAATCAAACGCTTGGAATTCTCGATAGTATCCCAATACTCTTGCAAGTTGCCCAAGGCATTTCCCATGGCGTGGGCGTACTCGCACATCAGGAAGGGCTTGGGGTTGTCCTCCATCCCATGACGCTTGAGCCCCGACACGGAGGGATACATGCAGCTGTCTATGTCCGCCACGTTGTTTTGGATGGAGTAGTGCAATGGCCTGGTCTTGTCCAGCGCCAACATCGCCTTCCTGCAAGCCTCGAAATTCGGACCTCCTCCAGCCTCGTTCCCCATGGACCAGATAATTACCGAGGGATGGTTTTTGTCGCGCTGTATCATATCCTCCTGACGCGCGACATGCGCGGCTTCCCAAGATGGCTGTTTCGCCAGACTGTTCTTGCCGTACCCCATCCCGTGCGACTCCAAATTAGCCTCGTCTATGACGTAAATCCCATACCTGTCGCAAAGATCGTACCAATAAGGATCGTCGGGATAATGACAAGTCCTGACCGTGTTGATGTTGGCGCGCTTCATAAGAGTGATATCGCGCTCCATCGACTTCTTGGAAACATAATGTCCAAACACCGGGTCGTTCTCGTGCCGGTTCACCCCCTTGAGATAAACGATTTTCCCGTTCACAAGCAATTTACCGTTGGCCAAACTTATCTCCCTGAAACCAACCTTGGAAGATATCGTCTCTAGAGTGCGTCCCGAGGAATCTTTGACACTCATGAGCAACGTGTAGAGGTAGGGAGATTCCGCGGACCACAGCTTCGGAGCTTTGATATGGAAAGCCGCGGAGACATCCCGCTTGCCGGCGGGCTTCTTCACAACCCCGAGAGGCGCGCCTCCCACAAGCTTCCCCTTCGCGTCCAGCAATTCCACCTCTATCGAACACGGCGCGTCCGCCCCGGTGTAATCCGCCACCTCCAGATTCAACTTCAAATCCGCGTCCTTATAGGCCGAGTCGAGATCGGTCTCGACCTTGAAATCGCGAAGATGTATCTTAGGCGCGGCGAATAGATAAACATCGCGGTGAATACCGGAAAGCCTCCAGAAATCCTGGTCCTCCAAATAACTGCCGTCGCTCCAGCGGAACACCTTCACCGCCAACGTGTTCCCTCCTGGATGAACATACTTGGTTATATCGAACTCCGCGGGTGTCTTGCTGTCCTGCGAATACCCCACTTTCTTCCCGTTGACCCACAAATAAAAGGCGGAACTCACCGCCCCGAAGTGGATGAACACCTCCCGCCCCTTCCAAACCTTGGGAACGGAAAATGTCCTCCTGTAACAACCAACCGGATCGCGGTATTTATAGCTCGTGTATTTTTCGGGAGGCGTGGTGGTAACCCGAGGCCAGTCCGCCTTGAAAGGAAATGTCACATTGGTATATATCGGGACCCCGAACCCCATGGTCTGCCAGGACGCCGGCACCGGGATGTCATCCCAGGATGAAACGTCAAAGGAAACCCGCTCGAACCCCTTGGGAGCCGAATCGGGATCCGGAGACCAGCGAAACTTCCACGTTCCATTGAGGGGCTTGTACCAAGACGAACGGAACGCGTTTCCCGCGAGCGCCTCTTTTTTGTCGGCATACGGGAAAAGACTCGCGTGCGGTTTGACCTTGTTTATGGCGAAAACCTTTTGATTCTCCCAGTCCCGCTCTTGCCCCGCCGCCAAGCAGGAAACAATCGAACCCAACACAACCAACACTGCTACAATCGATTTTGATGGTGTCATTCTCCGCTCCTTTGTTGCCGTCGCTCGCATGGCTCCCTCTGTTAAGCTTTCGTCACTCAAGGCACAAACCACGACCGGAATATTTGCCAAGCATCCCCGCGCGAAACGCGAACGCCGCTGAAAAGCCCCGTCGAAACCTCTAGAAAAACCTATCACCTCCCCCGAGCGAGATACTCCAAAACGGATTGAAACGTTTGAACCAAAACACCGGAGCCATAGCGCTTCCGCACCGCCTCTTTGTTATGGGTAATCCTTTCAGCCCTCTCATCGTCGGAAAACATCAGGTCGCAAACCTCGTCCAGAAACTCGCCGCTATAGTCGCCTTCGGGAAAAAGCGTGTACCGAATTTGAAGCTCCTCGGACAAGTCCTCCCCGACAACCTCCTTGAAAACCTCTTCCGGATAATAACGGCTGCAGACAATCGGCACGCCGCATGCCGAGGATTCTATAATCGGCAACCCACGCCCCTCGGTCTCGCTGGGGAAAAGGATTACCGTGGCCATACGATATATGTCCTCTATTCGAAGACGCTTCAATCCAGCCGACTTCAGCGATGGATGGTCCTCCGTCCCCACCGAAAACGCGATGAACATCCTCTCCGCGAGATCGGCGGGAATATCCGACACAAGCTTCTCGTACGCTTTTAGAACACGTTCCAGATCCACTTGGTGCTCCTTGGGGACCGGCCCGGTTACATGAAGCACCAACTTCCTCGCGGGATCCGCGAATTCCTCCCTGAATCTCGGCCGCCGCGTCAACTCCCCGAGCATCTCCAAATCCATCTCGATACGCTTCCTCGCCACCACGCGAGTGGGTTGCAGACAGTACACCACATCTGGAACGTCCGTCTTCAGAGACAATCCATCGCGGCATCCGCAAACAACAGGCTTCTGCGCCTCCATCCAGGAAGACAGCCCCGCCAAATGCGCGTCAACCGAAACAGGCGATACAACCTCAGCGCCATCCGAAAGAACCCGCATCATCGAACGACGGGCCCCGGCCACATCATCCCAACCGTATTCCTCGAAGAAATCATCGCTGACCGTCGTCGAAAGCTCGAACAACGCCTCCCGCGGAATCCCAAATTGCTCCGCCAGCGTGTCGGACTGACGCGTGTTGATATTCACCTGCGCCCAACGATTCCCGTTCCACGGATATATCATCCTGAACAACGAGAAAAACTCCTCGTTGTCCATATTCTTGAAAAAATGGTCCCGGGGCCCGCTCTCGCCAGGAGCGCGTTCGGAAACGGGCGCCCCACCCTCCCAATAAAAGTCGTGGTTGGAATTCAAGACCGACAACCCCATCAGCTCCGAAACAAGCACATTCGCTAACGTCAAAGCGAAATTGCCGGGATTAGAGTTGATGTTGACGGGAAAAAGAAGCGTGACCCCGTTTTCCGCGATATACGCGCCCAGCTTCTCCGCGAATCCCGCGGCTTGCCTCCACATCTCGCGGGCCATCTCCTTGGAAACCTCGCTCCCGGAAGGCATCTCCTCGTAGTAGAGTTTGGCGAACCACTTCCCCTCGTCCCACTTCGACCACCCGTTGATGTTCGGAATGTGGAACCTCTTCCAGCGGGGCAGCAACACCGCCTCCGCCTTGTCGTGGAAATCGCCCCCGATGAAATGAATATCGCCGGAAACAAGTCCGGACTCCCCGCACATCCGCTCGAAGGACCGGGCGTATTTCGCCATCTCTATCGACACCCCGTCTATCCCATAGTCAAACGTTAGAAAGCCCAGCGCGCCACAAAATGGATCAATAGTCCCCGGAACTCCGCGCTCTTCGCGCGACGAATTCAAAAACGCCGAAATATCCCCCCAATCATCCACGACCACCGAGCCGATACTATCCCTCATCTCACAAAAACGTTCCCCAAGTATTTCCAAAGACACGCGCAATCTCCTTTCTCGTTCAAATCAAAAACAACACCATCACGGCCAATCCCTATGTCACATGTCAGGCGGAATCCCCTCCGGCCCCCTCCCCCGCAGCGGATACCGCCTCGTCCAAAAGCATTATCGGAATCCCCCCGCGAACCGGATACAAACGTCCACACTTCGGACATTCCAAACCCGAAACGTCGCGCCGCTCGATCAACGACGACTTGTCGGCCGGGCAAACCAGTATCTCCAGCAATTCCGGCGCGGGCCAGTCATTTTCGGAATCCAATCCCATTTAAATACTCCAAACACCAGCGCTACCATGCGCCCAAAACACCACGCCCCCCGCCCAAAAGGTCAGATTGACAATATACCGTCGCGCCAGCCTAATTTCAAAGCCGCGTATCCACGCTTGACTTCGACTCGAACGAACGATATACTCAGAGGTGGAAAATCCCTCCCGACCGGGAAACGGAGGACAATATGAAACTCTCTGCGGCATGCCTGGCTATCGCGGTTCTCTCCGCCCCCATGTTGCCCCCCCTTGCCAACGCGGAGGACACAAACGCGACCACAATTAAGAGAAAAACCTGGGATCTTCTCCGCGACATCCGCGCCTGCCGCCCAATAAGCAAACTATACGGACAGGAAAGCTGGGTAGCCATAAATTCGGACTACGTTCAGCTCCAAGCCCCCGATAGAAACAAAGGGCCCAAGGCGGATTTCGCGATTCTATACCCCCTGCCCAGGGGAGAGAAAACCGTCACCATCGAAATGGAGTTGCGATGGCCCACCTCGGAGGGGGAGTTCCAACTGATATTCGACTCCACTTCCCCCGACATCTTCTCGGGGACAGGCGTGGCTTTCTCCTTCGAGGGGATCTCCGGCAAGTGTCGACCGGGAACAACCGTGGGACGATTGAACACCTTCGCGAGCGCGTTGGAAAAACGCGACTATGAAACCGCCCCAATGTGGCTCGACGGTTCTTGGCGCACTCTTAAAATTGTCATAAAATCGGGATCCATATCCTGCTCCGTCGATGGCGCGAAAAAAATCGTGTGGCACGGAACATTCTCCCCGCGATTCATCCTCCTTTCAGGAGACCAATTCTGGTTCATAGACATACGAAAATTCAACATGCGGGCCGAAATGGAATAGTCCATCCCTCCACCAACACCCGTCGCAATTCCCCGTCATCCCCCCTTGCCCATCCTCGTTCACGCGTTAAATTGCACATCCCCATGCGGAAAAAACGGAGAGGTGCCGGAGCGGTTGAACGGGGTGGTCTCGAAAACCATTGATGGCGCAAGCCATCCGAGGGTTCGAATCCCTCCCTCTCCGCCATTTCGTCCCCGAAATGGCAGCGACGCATAGCGCCGTTGGAGGGATGAGAACCCCTGGGGTTCGACTAAGCGAGCGGCAGCGAGTCTGCCCCGGAGCGAAGCGAAGGAAATCCCTCCCTCTCCGCCACCATGCAAGCATGGCCTCCAAGCGCTCCGGATTCCGAGAAGTTATGTGATTGACGGAGCCGTGTCGTACCGCTATCTTGAGTCGGCGTCCCCCTGTCCATCCGTCCTCCCGTCCGGACATTCTATTAGGGCTTGCTGAAAAAGTCGGAAACGTGCCGATCCTCCGTCGCCGCCAAGCGGCTGTGGAGGACTCGTGATTAGGCGATCCTTCCGTTCGCTTTGCGAACCCTGCGGGCTTTGCGGAAGGACGCTTCGCGCCTGCCG
>WFSE01000063.1 GCA_015486135.1 Lentisphaeria bacterium | reverse complement strand
TAAGATTAGGGTTATTTTTAATTTCTTTCTTTGCAATATGTCCACAAATAATTCCTAGAATATATAATAATCCACAGCATGAAAACACTAATGACAGTATAGCCCATACAGATGTTTGTTTATTCATCATATTTTCTTTATTCATATCATAGAAGTCTGCGGCGGCGGTTAGCCGTCCGTAGAACTGATTTCGTTAGTCTTTTTTCTTTTATAATCAACTACAATATATGCGGCTGGTGTTTTTATTTCTATTATTGAACTTATACTTCCCCAATGGAATTTAATCTCAGGAGAATGTTTAAAATTGGTTTTTAGCCATTTTGAATGCCATCTCTTAGCGTTGCTTAATGCTTTCAACTCATTGTCAATAAAAAGATTAGGAAAATGATTCATTAATACACTACTTAATCTAGGGTTTTTATCATTTGGCTCCTTGGAAAATGTAATAAAAAGCTCAAAGCTGTTTCCTTTTGAATCAAGTCCCTCAAGAGTGTAATGGATATCGCGATACTTTTTATAATTTACCTGAAACCTATCTTCCCAACGATCCATATCGTAATCAAGCTTCCTAAACTCCACTTCAGTCATGCTGGGATCAATTATGGGACCGTCTGGAGTAATATTTATTGAACCTGTTTGTATATTTATCATTTTAGACTAACACAGAGTTCAGCGGCGGCGGTTAGCCGTCCGCTGAAACGGCTTGTTAGCGAAGCGTTTTTATTTTTGAACGCTTCGCATGCTATGTTTACCTGTGTTTCCCGGTCTGGCTTTACGGAACTCGCAAACCCATATCTTAATTCAGAGCCGAATGCTCTTCTTCAATTCACTTTTTGATTATACCACGGAACTTTTAAACTGTCAATCAACTATTTTTATTCCCGCTAACACTAAGAGCACCTGCCAGAAATCCGCGGAGCGGGTTTCTGGTCTGGTGACTCGATTGGTTCTGAGTTTTTTCTTATTTTAGTTCCCTCTACAAATTCTCCCGTTATTTTTGAGGCATAAAAGAAAACTGGAGGTAATGCTAAATACCCCATAATTTCAGCAAATGTATGCAGCCAATCAATGTTTGTCATAAATAGCGAAAATATGTATTCTATGAGGAAAAAGATAATAATTAATGGCAAATATATCAATGCGAATATGATATAAAAATGTAATACTCGTAAAAATATATAAAAACCTTCTTTATAGATATGTATTATTTTTTTCATACTTCTTTTCTCAGAACAATTATTGGACAACAAGTCGTGATTTGCCGAGGATTGATATTGGCTCCTCGACGGCACGACAAGATGTCACGGCTACGGTCTACCCCTGGGTGAGTCGTGCGCAGGCCCCCGCTGGCCTGGGCCGTGTCGGGATTCTCCGCACTAGCCCGCCCTGTTTCTAATGGGAATATAGCGTGTGGGGGGAAAAAGTCAAGCAGATTGGGCGATGATCTTGGCGAGATGGCTTGTCGCCGGCGTGTCATCGTTGTATTTTATGGCAATATGGATGCTATGCAACATATTGCAATGATTAAATCGGAGACTCTGGATTTGGCTGTTTTTTGGGGATTTTAGTATTGCAAAATTGCTATAATACTGTATTATGCAACACGCTGTATAATTTGATATTGGAAAGGAGGAATAATGCAACTTGTTGATTATGAAGGATATATCGTTGGCCATGGATTCGTCCCGGCATCTCGGAAGGGGTATTATTCCCGATGGGTACGACGATTTTTGGCATTGGAATTACCCGGAGAGCTGTCCGAGAGTGAGATGGTGTCGCAGTATCTGGAGATGTTGCGCGCGGACGGCAAAATCGAGGATTGGCAGTTGGACCAAGCGAGACATGCGGTGGAGTTATATCTGAACATGTATCTACCAGACGCCCGGGCGCGTGAAGGTGTCGGAAGAGGGGATTTCGACGCCTTGCACGAGGAGATGAAGCGGCTTTTGCGTTTAAAGCACTATTCCCTTCGGACGGAGAACACCTACTTGGACTGGGTGCGCCGATATCGGGATTTTTGCGGTATGCGCATATTGGCTTGGGAAGAAAGCAAGGCGGTGAGGGAGTTTTTAACGGATTTGGCCGTCCGCGGGAAAGTCGCGGCGGGGACACAGAACCAGGCGTTCAACGCCCTGTTGTTTTTCTTCCGGCATGTATTGGAGAAGGACTTGGACGATATCAAGGGGGCGGTGCGCGCCAAGGGGAAGAGGAATCTTCCCGTTGTGCTGAGCGTAGAAGAGGTAAAGGCGGTGTTAGGAGTTCTGGAGGGGACGGAGCGCTTGATATTGGAGCTGGTGTACGGTGCCGGACTGCGAGTGTCGGAAGTGATCCGGTTGCGGGTTATGGACGTTGATTTTGGGAACGGGGTTCTTAGGATTATCGACGCCAAGGGAGGTAAGGACCGCGCGGTTCCCCTGCCGCGTTGTATCGAGGAGGCATTGAAAGAGCATTTAGCGAAGGTCCAAGCGTTGCATGAGGATGATTTGATGCTTGGCTTCGGGGAGGCCTATCTGCCGCCGGCGTTGTCGAGGAAGTACGGGTTGGAGTCCCGTCGGGAGTTGAAGTGGCAATACGTGTTTCCGTCCTCGAATTTGTCCGTGGATCCCCGTAGCGGCGCGACGCGGCGGCATCATATATTACCACACACCGTGCAACGTATAGTGCGAAAGGCCGCTATGATGGCTGGTATAGATAAGAAGGTTACAGTCCACACGTTGCGTCACAGTTTCGCGACGCATTTGTTGTTGAACGGGGTGAACATTCGGGATATCCAGGAATTGTTGGGACACAAGAACGTGGAGACCACGATGATTTACACGCATGTGGTGCGGGATTTGTCCACCACGCCCCGGTCTCCACTGGATTTGATCAGAAGGGCCAACTAAACAGGGCTCACTGAATAATTGGCAAATACCTAATTGTCATTAGGTTAAGCTCCTTCTCAATGGTGTCGCAATTCTTCTTCTCTTTTCCCTCGCAGAGAAGCAAAGAACGCAGAGATACCAAATCCTAAGCCCGAAACCCTAAATCCGAATTTTCTTCCGTTCTTTCCAACCACCCGCTACGCTAGAGACACGGAGGATCAGAGAAGATGAGATCGCTGGAACGGACTCCAGTCCTCGACTGTCTCCCGTTCCATCGATGTTCTATTTGGGAGTAAATACAGAGTTTTCCTCCTATCTTCCTCTCCAATAAGGTCGTGTATGAAATAATCAGGAACCGAAGGTTGATGTTTATTTCATGCATCTCCGCCTTCTCTCTCCTCCCTATCTCTGTGCCTCCAGCGAAGCGGGTGGTGAATTCTTCCCCTCTTTCTCTGCGTTCTCCGCGTCTTCGCGAGGCAATCTCCTCCGGCTTCAATGGCGCTATTAACCTGTCCCTAAGCTAGGGCTCACTGAATAATTGGCAAGTGATTTATTTCCATAGGGTTAAATTCTTTTTTAGCGGTGTCGTCTCCAAGGTTTTGGTAGCCAATCTCCCAAAACCTTGGAGACGACTAACGATTTGAGGCACTTGCCAATTCCGGGAAAGTCAAGAACGGGTCAGTGGCTCCGCCCGCGGAGATGCTTGGAACACGCCTTCAGCTGGAGTGGATTCGTTTCGACAGTCCCCAGGCCGGGATCCAGAACAGGAGGATGGCGACAGCGGTATACGGGTATCCCAGGAACGCGCATCCAGCCGCCTGCAATAAGATCACGGAGCGAATAAGTTCGCCAATGGCGGCGCGTGTTCTCTCGGGTGGCGCCGACCGCGCCCCCAGCACGAAATGGTTTTTGAGTATAATGAAAAGGAAAACTCCGGAGGCCGCCAGCCCCAAAAAGTCGCTTGGTGGGACCTCCTCCACTTTGGCCATAACCTCCAACGCCCCCGTTCCCAGCGGAGCCAAAAAAATCCATAAAAACGGCATCATCAGGAGTATGTGTCGTCCTCTTTTCGGATGTCCCGACTCGTTTTCCTCCGCCGCGGCCATTGTTAGAGCCATGAAATAGAGGAGCCAGACAACGCACGCCACAAGAATCGCCGGTTCGAACAACGCTCGTCGGCCAGGGATGCCCACAGCCACGAACCCTCCGAGAAGGGATGAAACGCGGCACAACGCCATATTGAAAGGCCCCAAAACAGGATGTCGTTTCGTTATCCGGTTGTAAAGGCGAACAAGCGCAATTAAAAAGACGGCCATGCAAAAAAAGCCCATTCCCGCGACGGACGCCGTCACAAGGGCAACGACTAGGATTGAAAAGGAAACCGCGGACGCCCCACGCCGGGAAATTCTACCAGACGGGATAGGCCTCTCGGGACGCTCGACGGCATCAAGAGTGGAGTCGGCGACATCGTTGTCGATAAGTCCGAACACGTATATGAGGAGGACCGCGGACACAGCCCAAATAGCCGAAGCAGTCTCAAACCGGCCACCAGCCAAATTAAAGCCCAAGAGCAGAGAAGGACGCTCCATGGTTCTCTCCGCCACGAGATAACCAAGAACGACATCTCCCGGGACAGTCATCAGATTTGGCAGTCTAGCCAACTCCATCCAGGCGCCCACCCGCCCCCATGCGCTTATTTCTTCCGCCGACTCTCCCGTCGCACCCATTTTCACATATCTCCTCATTTACCAAGAGAAACAGTGGAGTGTGGAGAGAATTTTTCAACTCTAAGAGTGCACTTGGAGTTTATTGAAAAAGCCAGGAACGCACCGCCGATTTCGTTGCCTGATACTCAGGCCCGTCGTTCCTCGGGTAGGACTGGAGTCGGAACCGCTAGACCCCGCCCCCAAGCAACAACCAGGATTCCGTGAATCCGAGCGGCCGACTCATGACCCCATCCTTTCGTTTGCTCCGCGACCTCCGCGTCTTCGCGAGGCGATCTCTTCCTCTATCCCTTCGCAGTTTCCGCGGGAGGACTTTCAGCGGACTCACATTTCGTGTTTCCGGCAGCTACGGAGGATCGGCACGTTTGCAGCAGGGGACACCCCGCGCCCCCGCATCCTTTTTTGCGACAAAAATCTTTTGCCAAGCGCACGAACAACGCATGGAACTCGTTGAAAAGAGCGGAGTCCTCTTCAAGGTTGTCCATAAAAAGCCGTCTCAGGTCTTCGTAGTGGATATTTTCCGAAATTCCACGAACACGCGCCATTATACGTTTTGTGTATGCGTCAACGACAAATGTTGGCATATCGAAAGCGTAAAGAAGGATGCTATCAGCGGTTTCCGGTCCGACCCCTTTGACCTCCAAAAGAGATTTTCTAGCATAGTTCACATCCATATTCGCCATAATCGGAGCGGCGTTTTCGAGCCACCACCGCGCCACGGCTGCCAAGCGGTCCGCCTTCAGGTTGAAATATCCCGAGGGGCGGATAAGCTCGGCCAGTTCCTCCTTTGGGTAGCCGGCGGTTTTCTCCGCGTATCGCAACGCGATTCCATGATCCGCCGAGCCGGCGGGAACCAGGCGGGCCCGTTTAAGGTTGACGATAGCCTTTTCAACATTTCCCCAATTGGTGTTTTGAGTGAGCACCGCCCCCACGCACACTTCCCACGGAGAGTCGCCTGGCCACCATTTTTGGGGTCCGAACGATTGGAACATCCGATCGTGGATATCTCTCAGTTTCAGGTCGCCACCAGTCACTCCGCCCGCCTCAGATTGGATCTTAGGATCGATGCCCTGACCTCGTCGCGTTCCTTCGAGGAAAGTATCTTGCCGGCGTTTTTCTGCAAATGGGCGGGTTGGACCAGGATGAAGAGCTCGTTGACATCGTGGATATCCACGCTCTTTACGAGGCCCAAATCGACGCCCAGGCGCAACATGGAAAGCGAGTTCAGGGCCTCCTGAGAGCTTATGGAATACGCGTATTTGAGTGTTCCATAAGCGCGCCCGACGCTGTCCAGGAGGAAATTCTCGCGTGTTTCCAGGAGTTTGCTCCTAGCATTTTTCTCATGGTTGACTACTTGAGTAATGACAGCGTTAAGGCGTTTCAAGATATCCTCCTCCGACTCGCCCAACGTGCTCTGATTCGATATTTGACAGATATTGCCCAAGTTCCCGGTCCCCTCGCCAAACATCCCCCTGACGGCCAAGCCCAGCTTGGCCACACCTTGAGTCAAAGTATCCATATGACCTGTCAAAGCCAAAGCTGGCAAGTGGAGCATCACCGAGGCGCGCATTCCCGTTCCCACGTTGGTCGGACACGAGGTCAAAAAGCCCAGAAATGGGTCGAAAGCAAAATTCAACCCGGAGGAAATGCGGTCGTCCATTTCGTTTATGGCGTTCCAAGCCTCGGAAAGCGCCAGTCCCGGCCGTATGGTTTGCAGGCGAAGATGGTCCTCCTCGTTGACCATTACCGAAAGGCTTTCCTCCCCGTCGAGCAACAAGGCGGCTCCAACAGGGCGTTGCAACAATTCTCCGCTAATCAAACGTCTCTCCACAAGGACACCGCCATCGACATCGGAAATGTCCTCCATCTCGATAACTACGGGGGATTTCAATGCCCCCGAGTCCCTCACCGCGGTCTTCACGCCCAAGGCCACGCTTTTCAACACCGCCTCGTCGGCTTGTATGGGAAAAGGGAAATCCAAGAGGTTGCGCGCCAGACGGATTCTAGTGCTTATGGAAATATCGTCATCCGGCCCGCAGTCGGCCAGCCAGCCCACCCTTTTTGCGACAAGTTTATCCACTTGACCCGAGTTCATCTCAATTTTTCCCGCGTTTGCGCCCCGTCTTTATTTTCGCCTGGATCGTCTTAATCTTGTCCCTTATGGCGGCGGCCTCCTCGTACTCCTCCCGTCGAACATGCTCTTCCAATTCCGCTTCCAGGAGGGCAATTTCGAACCTCAAATCCCTTTTCGAGGTGCGCCCCGAGCGTTTTTTGGAGAGAGAGAGCTCTTTTCCAACATGTACCACCCCTTTGTGCATGCTGGCAATAGCTTCTTGAAGCAACGGAGCGAAAACCTCGTAGCATTTAGCGCATCCCAAACGACCAGTCCCTCTAAACGCCTCCATATCCCATCCGCACTCGCCGCAAATTAGCGAGCCATCGACATTCAAAGGAAAAGAAGGGAACAGAGCGGAATCATCACTGTTCTTCCCTTGGGACGCAAGCATTTTAGAGGAAAAATCGTAGAGCATCTCCGCCAAGTTCAGGCCATCGACATCGCTTCCCACAATTTTGTGCGAGGCGGCGCATTCCGAGCAGATATTCAAGGATTTCTTCTCCCCGCCGTGAATCTCCTGCATATGGATGGTCGCCTCATTTTTGTGGCATATTTCACACAACATCATCAATCTTCCCGTCTTTTAAGTGGATTGTCCTGTCGGCCTTTTCAGCCACCCCCTCGTCATGGGTTATCATGACTATGGATTTGGTTTTATTCCCATAGCGTAGTTTGCTGAATATTTCCAGGATATTGGCCCCCGCCTCCGAGTCGAGATTTCCAGTGGGCTCGTCCGCTAGGAGAAGGTCCGGTGAATTGACGAGAGCCCTGGCGATAGCGGCGCGTTGCCTCTCCCCCCCCGAAAGTTCCGCCGGCATATGGGAAGAGCGCTCTTTCAAGCCAACGCACTCCAACAACTCGAGAGCCGACCAGGTGGCGTTTCTGGAAGATACCCCGGCCATCATAGCTGGCAATCGAACATTCTCGAGCACCGAAAGTTCCGGCAGCATATGGTAAGCTTGAAAAACAAACCCCAGCTTCGAGTTGCGGAAAACGGCCTTGTCCCCTCTGGACATCGAAGCGTAGTCCACGCCATCAAAAAGCACCGTTCCCTCGTCCGGGGTTTCGAGGGTGCCAATAATGTTCAACAAAGTTGTCTTCCCGCTTCCCGAGGCCCCCCTCACCGCCACCCACTCGGTTCTCTCCATGCTAACATCGACCCCCCTGAGGACGGAAACCTCCGCCTTGCCAGGGTGAAAGGATTTGCACACCCCCGAACATTGAATCAAAATATCACCCATGACACACCACTCGAGCGGGGTGGAACGCATAGCGGACACCAAAAGACAACAACACAGAATCGCTATCGCTCAACCACGCTCCCTTTTGATGGACTGCTCCATATTAACCACCGCCGTGTCGCATTCGTAAGCGACAGACGCCAAGTCTTTCTGGAATTTGGCATCAAGCCTCTTCAAGTCTTCCAAGGCTCTTTTGAGCGAGGCCAGCTGCTCGGCGATATCTCCACCAGCGACACTCGTTCCGCCATTCGCGCGTCTGCCGGATTTCACCACCAGGGACTCCGCCCTGGCGAGTCCGATGCGGCTCCCGCAAGCGTCCAATAAGTTGGATGCCAAGGGAGAAGGTTTTTGCTCCTTGTCGTGTGCCCCGACAAAAAGGAATCCGTGAATTTTAGATGAATCCCGGATAGGAACGTATCCAACTGAATGCAAGCCCTCGACAACTATCCAGTACGACACGTCATTGTCTTTATTCTCGGCCAGTTTCATAAGCTTCGCCCAATCGAGCGCACCTTTATCCAAAGCGTTCCCCCAGCAATCGGCCACGGCGGGCTGTGGCGGGTCTTTATATCCACGACTGGCTACCACCTCGAGTTTGTCGGGATTGTCTGGGTCCAACATAACCAGCGACACCACGTCCAAGTTCAAAGAAGTGACCAGCAAGTGAAGGAGATCGGCGATGGATTCCAATCTTGCCCCCCCCAAAAGCGAATCGCACACCTCCCAGTAAAGGGCGACTTGCTCCTGCAAATCCTCCGCTTCCGACCTGGTCGAGGCCGGTTGTTGCCTGGTGGGCTCTCTAAGGGAACCGATATGCCGAGGAGGAGCGGAAACGGGCTTCGAAACCTGCGGTTCTTGGGCTACTGGCACCGGAGGAGCCACGGTCGCCTGCGGAATAGGGCGTCCTGGAGCTTGAGCGACGGCCTGCTGAACTTGCTGGGTCGTCTGTCCCTCTTTTTTCGGTTCAACTGGAGACGGGACCGGTGCCGGAGACACCACTGGCGCGGGTTTCGCGGGTGGTGGCACCGAGGCCGCAGCTACTGGCAACGGCTTGGCGGAGACCTTCGGCGCCGCCCCCGCCGTACCAGCGGGAACACTTTTTTTCCTAGCCAGTTTTTTCGACTTCTTGGGAACTGTCAGTTTTTTTCCTTTGGCTGGAGATGTCATCGTTTTCCTCCAAATATTTCCGAGCCCGACCGAGCACCAGCGAAAATCAAACCACCGGGGCGTAAACGCCACCTCGGACTATAGTGCGGAGATGTGCCTCTTACAAGAATTCTTCCGGAAAACATCGTCATTGACAAAAAACGACTTCCCATCCGTAACTCTTTTTGAATTCCAACGCCCGACCATCTATATTCGTTGGGAAATTAGAGGAGACATAGTCCATGGCCCGCACGAAAAGACAGATTTGCGTGATCATACCCGTTTACAACGAGGAAGCCACGCTGAAAGAAGTTCTCGACTGTGTGTCGTCGCGCCCGGAGACCGCCGAGATAATAGTGGTGGACGACGCTTCGACGGACAAATCCGCGGAAGTCGCGGAGAAATACTCCCGCGAGGTCAAGCGGGGCCGTCCCAGGGTAAAGACGTTCCGTCAGTTGAGAAACCTCGGAAAGGGAGCGGCGATAAGACGCGGATTCTCCGAAGCCTCCGCCCCGGTGGTGATAATACAGGATGCCGACAAAGAGTACTCGCCCGCCGACTACCCCCTCCTTCTGGAGCCGATTTTGTCCGGGAAAGCGGACGTGGTTTACGGATCCCGCTTCCAAGGAGGGCGCGGCAAGGTCCTTAATTTCCGGCACATGCTGGGTAACAAGGTGATAACCCTCGCCTCCAACTTCATGACGAATCTCGCCCTGACCGATGTCGAAAGTTGCTACAAGATATTCAAGAAAGAGGTGATACAAAATCTCAAACTTGAAACGAACAGGTTTGGAATTGAAGTGGAAATCACCGCTAAGTTGGCGAAGGCCCGGGAGTTGACGATATTCGAGGTTCCGATAAGCTATAACGGGCGGACGTATGGAGAGGGGAAAAAAATAACCTGGCGGGACGGAGTGGCCGCCTTTTGGCACATATTCAAGTTCAACGTTCTCCGAACCAAGCATGGCTCGTTCAAGCGTCCCTGGGACGAAATCCCTCCATGGAATGAAGATTAAACCACCTGGTAAGGCGGCCTCTCTGAGCGGAACGCGTTCGCGGCATTCCGCAGCATTGTTTGGCGCAATGGAAACAAACGAAAGACTCCGTCGGAACGCTCTTCGCACCTGGCCTGGCGGCACGTCGGTACGCCCTCCCCTCCCGGTGCCCATCTCCTGGCGATCGGTGTCCGCCAAGGTGGAGATTGACCAACTCGGAGATCAGCGATGACGCATGGAAGCCGAATAACCGCCACTATTTCCCATCCCTGGAGCCAAATAACCGCAGGAACGTTGGCATGGGCGTTGGTCGCCACGGGCATATTGGGCAGAGCTGCCCCCCCCGGAAACGATGCGTACTACCATATTCAAATCGCAAAAACAATGCTAAACGGCGGACATTGGGTCATCACCAATTTTCCTTGGACCACCTGCTCAATCTGGTCGTCGCCGTTTTTCGACAAAGAATGGTTGTTCCACGTTTTTCTGATACCCTTCGTCTCCCTCTTCGGAGATTACGACGGAGCCAATATCGCGACAATCGCACTTGTGGCGGCGGCGGCGGCTAGCTGGGGGGCTTTACTTAAGGCGTTGGGAGTAAAAAGGATAGCGCTCTGCCTTCTTCTAGCGCTGTCAATCGCGGGATACGCGTTCCCCAGCAGATTGGAACTCTGCCGCCCCCATTTGGCATCGCTTTTCTTCATCCCCCTAGTCCTGAACGCCGCGGTACGAGGTTGGCGCTGGGGGACAGCGGCGGCGTTATGTTTTTACGCGCTATCCTACGTCGGGGCGTGGCACATCGCCCCCATGATTTTGTTGTTGGACATTTTAAGGTTCCGCGCAAATCGCGAAAAAGATGGCGAAAGTCCGAAATTCCGAGCGATGTCGTCCTGGGCGCTGGGAGGATTGCTCGCGGGACTTCTTTTGTCCCCCTATTTCCCCGACAATTTGAGGGGAATTTTCGTCCAAACCATACTGGTGCTAAAAGAAAAATGGTTCGCATCTGGAGATCAGTCCGGCTTGCTCGTGAAAGAACTCACGCCTCCCCAAGGGCTTAGACTCTGGCTGCACCTGCCATTGGTGGCCGGAATGGCCGTTACCGCTACGAACGCATTTCGTAAGCGCAGAGGAAACCTTGCTCCGGAAACCACCGTTATGCTGGCGCTGGCGTCGATTTACCTCGTCATGACCATGTTCTCTCAACGGTTCGTGGAATACTCCGCTCCAGCTTGCGCGGCGGCATTGTTCCTCTTTTGGGAAAACCATCCCGCCGCATGGTGGGTATCTGCCGAGGAACGCCCGCGGAAACTGGCCATATATTCGTCGGCGGCATTGATGATAGCGGCCACAGCGGGTTCCGTTTGGCTTTTGAACCGCGATTTACGCACCCGCAGAGCCAGCGCACCATATCTGGACTCCACGGCATGGATACGCGAGAATTCGACCCCGGGCGACATCGTGTTCTCCAGCGATTGGGGCGCCAACGCCGTCTTGTTCCACCACCTCCCCGAATTGCGATTCCTCGTCATGCTGGACCCCTATTTCATGAAAGCCTATTCCAGTCGGAAACACTGGTTATGGTGGAAGATAGCTTCGGGAAAACTGGCCAATCCCGCCAAGACGATCATGCGGGAATTCGGAGCTAAAATAGTTTTCTCCCCATCGTGCACCCCGAGACTTTCGCATCGTCTGCTAGAGGATCCGGACGCGGAACTAGTTGTAAAAGGTTCGAATGGGGAAATGGTGTTCCTCCTAGAAGACGACGGGGATGGCAACTTGCGAGAATAGCCGTCGGGAAAGGCGGGACACCGTTTGATTTTTCCGATTCAACCAGTTATTGTCGCTGACGGAGGGAACCGCGGAGTGTTTCCCCGTTCGAAGACTTGAATGGAGACGAGCAGAGATGTTCAACCAGCATCTTGACGATTTCATGGAGTCCTTCAAGCACGAGGGGCTCACGTTCGATGACGTGTCGCTTGTGACGCAATATTCCGACATTCTCCCCGCCGACACCAACGTGTCGTCGAGATTTTCCCGCAACATAGATATGAACGTGCCGTTCATCAGCGCCGCGATGGATACGGTCACCGAAAGCTCGATGGCGATAGCGATGGCCCGGCTAGGGGGAATAGGAGTTATACATAAGAACATGGCTTCCGACAGGCAAGCATCCGAGGTCCGCAACGTAAAGCACTACCTCAATGGGCTGATAAAGAATCCGGTTGTCTTCCACCCGGAACAGACAGTGGCGGACATGTTGGCCGAAAAAGAAAAGCGCGGTTATTCTTTCTCGGGCTTTCCGATAGTCAATTCCGATTGGACCCTCTTGGGGTTGGTGGCGGCTAGGGACGTCAAGTTCCTAACCGATTACAATATCAAGTTGAAAGACATAATGACCACCGACTTGGTAACCGCTCCCGCCTCGACACAACTTCTAAAAGCATTCCAGATCATGGTGAAGAAAAAGATAGGGAAACTGCCTATCGTCAACGCTAAAAAGAAACTTTTGGGTCTGTACAGCTTCCACGATGTCCGCACATTGATTGAAAACGTCGAGCCCGATTACAACCGCGACGAGGAGCACCAACTAAGAGTCGCCGCCGCCATAGCTCCATACGACTACGAAAGGGCCGAGGCTCTGGTAAAAGCCGAGGTGGACGCGTTGGTTCTGGACACCGCCCATGGTCACAGCAAGGGGGTTTTGGAGACGTTGGCATCGATCAAGGAAACGTATGGCGACAAGGTTGACGTGGTGGCGGGCAACGTCGCCACAGCCGAGGCGGGCAAGGCCTTAGTGAAAGCTGGAGCTGATGCTATCAAGGTCGGAATAGGTCCGGGATCCATCTGCACCACCCGGGTTGTCGCCGGAGTTGGCGTCCCGCAGCTTACCGCCATATACGAGACAAGGAAAGGGGTCGGCTCCGATGTTCCGTTGATCGCCGATGGGGGCATCAAGCAGTCCGGAGACATAGCCAAGGCGTTGGGAGCGGGTGCCGACGCAGTCATGATGGGCTCCGCGTTGGCGGGGACGCATGAGAGTCCCGGCGAAAAGATACTGCATCAAGGGAAGATGTACGTAATTTACCGTGGAATGGGGAGCGTGGCGGCGATGAAGACCGGCAAAGGCAGCCGCGAGCGCTACGGGCAGGAGGATGTGGATTCCGATAAGAAACTAGTCCCCCAGGGGATCGAGGGGATGGTGTTGTTCCGTGGTAGCGTGGAAGACGTGGTCCACCAGTATCTAGGCGGCCTCAAGTACACGCTCGGATATTGCGGCGCTAAAGATATCGAGCAATTGTGGAGGAACACGCGCTTCATCAAAATAACCGGAGCCGGATTGCGGGAAGCCCATCCCCACGATGTTAAAATGACGAAAGACGCCCCGAACTACTCCTCCGAATAACGACACGCCAGCTTTGGGATGCCTCGACAAATGAGCCAGTCCGAATCAAAGGCTTCCAGTTGCTTCACCAAACTTTCGATTAACGTCGGGATTCCGTCGTTCGCTCTCGCCATTTACACAACATTTTTCCTTATGGGTTTGTGGGGATGCCTCCTAATCTACAACGTCTACGCATACTCCGAGTCCCCGTTTCATTTCGCCGGCAGGCAACTAATATGGCTAATTCTCGGTCTGGCGGTAGCGGTGGTCAGCGCCGGGATTCCGTTCAAGTGGTATGAGGACCATGCGGCCGTACTAGCCTTGGCCGCGTACACCGCGCTTTTGCTACTCATACCATTCGGAACAAATCTGAATGGGATGCGAGGTTGGTTCAACTTCAAATATTGCATGGCGCAACCATCCGAACTAGCAAAACCCGTGTTCATTTTGTCGCTGTGCGCCATCGCCACGAGGCGCAAGTTCCTGGGCCACTTATTTCCGGCGCTTTCGACTGCGGTTGCGTTGTGGATAACGCCAATCGTGTTCCAGCCCGATTTCGGCACCACGCTGCTCTATCTATGTGGTTTTCTGTTGGTCTACCTCCTCGCCGGAGGCGAGCTAACCTCTCTGCTTTTCCTCCTCCCCGTATTAGCCATCGCCGGATGTGTCGTTTATTTCAACGAGCCGTATGTGGCATTCCGAATAGACTCGTTCTTCTCCGGCGCGGGCGGCTCCAGTAGCAACTGGCAGTCTCAGCAGTTCCTCCGAGCCATATCCGGAGGAGGGATCTCCGGAAGCGACTGGGGCAATTCGATATGGTCGAACAACTATCTTCCACTCGCCCACAGCGATTCATCCTTCGCCGCCTTGACGGAAATTGTTGGATTCGTTGGAGCGGCGCCGGTCATCCTGGGATACTGTGCCATAGCGTACGTCGGGTTCAGAATATCGCGGGGCTTCGAGCAGTCTATCCAAGGCATATTCATCCAGGCGGTAGCGACGCTCACGGCGGTGCAGGGACTGCTCCATATCAGCGTCAACGTCGGCTTGCTTCCTCCCACTGGAGTGACATTGCCAATGTTGAGCTACGGCGGCAGTTCCCTCGTCTCCACGGCGTTATGCCTGGGAATGATGCTCAGCGCCGCCAAATACGGAGCCGCGGCCTCCCGCGAGAAATCAAACCATATCCTTGAAACCAAGCCGAACAATAGCAACCCCCAAAAAGATCATGGTCAGGGAAAAGGTGTAAGCAAGTAGGGCCACCAAGACGAGTCCCGACAATTGGAACGAATGAAAATAATGGAGAAAATTGGGAAACAAAAAGTATAGCGCATAAAAAAACGGGGCCGAGTTCAATCCGCGCGGCAACATCTCCAACAATACCGCAGCCGAGGACATCGCCATCCCCAGCCCAACGTAAAGCACGGTTGCGATCATGGCGCCCATGTCGTCAAGAAAGGTGGATACCGCTATGGTGACGGCGACAAAGGGGAAAATAATTAGGGAAGCCACCCCCTGCCGCGCCAAAACCTCCAATGAAAAACATTCCCCCGCCCTAACCATATGGCCTATCACAATCCCGGCCACAGCCACCCCGAAAAACACCAGGCAGACGGCTACAACGCCAACATATTTTCCGATGACATATTCCATCCTCCCAACGGGCTTCGACAACACAAGCATCACCATCCCGGAATTTATATCCCTTGGGATGTCGGTGGCACCAATGAATACAGCCATCATGATCGTTGCCACCAGCACAATGGAAAAGCACGAAAGGACTGGGACCCCTTGCGAATTCGACAATACCACCGCCAGCACGGAGAAATCCCCCTTGAAGGAAAGCGCCCCCATTTCAGAGGTCCCGAACCCCATCCCCGCGGCGATAAGCATAAATATAACGAACGCCGGCTCCCTCAGCCTGGCCAACGTGATCTCCGCCACCGCAAAAACCAATTTCATCGTAACCGCTCCAGGCGCCTAGTCGCCACTGTCGAACAGGTGGGGAGCGCGTTCGCATGCGTCCACCATTCTCATCGACTCCATTTCCCAATCCGCCAAACCGCTTCTGGACGCCAGATCCGCCAAACGCACGAAAAGAGCTCCGTATTCCCTGTATTTCGGAGGAGCCATAAAGAGCGGCTTGAAAAACTCGAACGTTTTCCCAGGAGGGTACTTCACCGCTTCGAAGCGATCCAAGGCCAGCTTCCACATGTCCAGTCGCACCCTCGGGGATAACGTTTCCACATAGTTCCTGTAGCATTCGGGCGAGACTCTAGCGGCGGCCCCGGGAGGGGCCAAAAGAAACTTGGAATACGCCGAATGCACCTCGGGGGCCATGGGATACCGCGCCAACATCTCCGCGCAAACTCTTTCAAACGCCTCGTCTCCCTTAAGATGGGCCAAGGCCAGATTGGCCTGGATTCTCTCGCCATCGGTACGAGCCCTAGCCAAGAAATCCCTCGCCTCGGCAAATTCAACTTGACGCTCCACCATCCCTCTAACAAGCCGCGGCAACCTCTGAATAACGCTTTTGACCTCCACCCCACCGTTAGTGGCAAGCCCCCGGGCCGCGGCAACGCGCAATAAAGAATCCGACGAAAAACACACCAGCAGCAACAAACACCAAACAAGCAACCAACCCCGTCCCTTAATCCCCACCGCAGACCGATTGTGAACTTCGGAAGTCATTTCACCTTCACCGGCCGACCGCATTTGGGGCAATAATCGCCCCCATGAAGCAAGGCCCCGCAATAAGAGCACACGCCGTACATCTTGACCGAATGGCCGCAATGCGAGCAGTATTTGTCGCCAGGCCCGTAGGGCAAAAGGCATTCCGGACACAAATGCTCGTTGGCGAAGACCTTTTCCACCACCATATTTATGGTCCTACGCACATCTTTATTGCGAGGCATTTCGATCTTCAACTGCTGCGAAACGGCCAGCATGCGTTCCTTCAACTCGGCCCCCGCGATAAGAGAACTACCGCCAACGCGAGCCGCGGGTGTCGCGTGCGTGGTTTGCATCGCACGCGTCTTCAACCATTCGTCGTAACACGAGCATAGAAAAGCATGGTAGTCCCCCCTGACTACAATGCCGTTCCTCCATTTCCCATCCTTCTCCAACCTTTTCGCCTTTGCGCGCAGATAGGCCGAGCGGACAAATGGAAAACCACTCTGCCTCCTTATCGCCAACGCAAACATCCTTTCCGCTCTCTCCAGCCTGTCGGGCATCTGTTCGTCGGTAACCAAATTGGCAAGAACATATCCAGCCAAAAACGGGATATTCCAGGATGACGCGCAATGCTCGTTGTTAGCCCCCCTCGTCAAGATGTCAACGGATTTCAAAGGCGCCTTGACCGACAGTAGCAACCCCCCGAAGTAGTAGCCCTCGGTAAAATCCGGATCGTTTTTCAGAACAGCGTTGATCCGGCGATACAAATCATCCACATTCCCCTCATTCACGCCTTGCAGCGTTCCGCAATGATGCACAAGAAGCATCCATTGGATATCCGCTATAAACTTGTTGAACCCCCCCTCTGGCGCATTGGTGCCGAGTTCTGCCGAAATGTCGATGTAACGACGTTCCTGAAGAAGGGCGCTGGCCAAGCCCGAGCTAATCCCAACAGAGACGACCAAAATCACAACACGCCTAAAAACACTTTTCTTCATTTTTCGTCTCCCCCCCTAGTCACCGTAAATCTTTTCTACTGAAAAACGAACTTGACACGACAAGTACCGAAACAGCGAACGACACGCCCCATAATGTGGCGAGAAGAATATACCACCAACTAATCGCGACCTCGTGAGCGGATTCCGCCTTTAGGTTGAAAATGTTGAAATCGGGCGTAATACCTCCGTATAATACCGGTATCCCCCCCAAAACCGCCGCTGTGGAATGCCCGAACCAAATCACCAACGCAGTCAACACTGCGGCCAAAGGATCCGGAGCCACCACCGAGAACAACACCCCCACGGCACACATCGGAATCACGCTCCCCATCACCAAAAGATGCCCCTGGACCATAGACATGGCTACTCTGTCGAACGCCGTTATAAACACCAGGCAAAACCCCACCCCAATCATGCCCGTTATAACCAGCCCCGCAATGCTGATTCCAACAAGCTTCCCCACAAGATATTGCGTCCGTCCCAAGGGCTTTGCGAGCAAGGTGGTCGCCACACCAGAGCGTAATTCGCGCGGAATCTCGAAGGTGATGGATATCGCAACCAGTATCGCCGCCAAAGTGTTCAAGGCCAGCGACGTGTCCATCATTATGGTTTTGTGCATACCCAGCGATAGCATATTGTAGCGGTAGGCACTCCCGACCAGCGCCACCACGCACAGAACAAGGAAGTAAACGACGGGCATTCGGAGAATCCTCCGCCACGTCCCCCCGGCAACAGCCATGATTCTGTCCATAAAACTCACTCCTCCGATGGCAACAACCTCCCCCACGGCCAAGACAATCCCGGCTTTGGCGGCACATTCTTTTTCCTGCAAACTCTAGGCTAGAGCCGTTTTGGGCGGTGTCAAGCTTGCCAGCTCAAAGACACTCGCCGCACGAACGCATTATCCAAGCCGAACGACAAACAACGACGACAAAACATACTCAAGCCCCCCGCCCCTCCTTCTCTTCCAATCTGCCGACTTTCCGGAAAAAAAACTCCTCCAGAGTCTCAAACAAAGGCAATTGGGACACTTGGCCTGGATGCGCCTTCATCACGGAGCCCACCCTCGCCGCGGCGTCTATCGGCAACACTAAATCCCATCCACCGTCCTCTCGGCGCTCGCTGCTAGTGGCATCTAGCAGCAATTTGGTGGCAGCATCGTCTCCGCCAGGAACAACCGCGACATTCAACCCCGTCTCGGAAAGAAGTTTTTTGATGGGGCCGTTACATATCAGATGACCTTCGCTCAAAATCCCAATATGATCGCATATTTTCTCAACATCCGAGAGGATATGGCTACAGAAAAAAACAGAGGTCCCCTCCTCCTCCTGACGGAAAATAATCTCCTCCAGCTCCTGCCTCCCATGGGGGTCCAACCCCACCAAAGGCTCGTCCAATATCAACAAGTCGGGATGGTTCAAAATAGCTTGCGCGATTCCAATACGCTGCGTCATCCCCCTGGAAAAACCGCCGAGTTTGGAGTTGGCATGCGCGGACATTCCAACCACCTCTAGAACCTCCTCCACCCGGGAACGCCTTCGATCAGGAGAAAGCCTCAGGAGTTTTGCGCATATCTCCAGAAACTCCCGCGCCGTGAGATATGGATTGAAGGCAGGAGAGTCGGGCAAGAAACCAATACGCTCTTTCATTTTCACGTCGTCGGGAGACTTCCCCAAAACCAGCGCCCTGCCCGATGTCGGATGAATCAAATTCATCAGCAAGCGAATCGTCGTGGTCTTCCCGGCGCCATTGGGGCCAAGAAATCCAAACACGGCGCCTTCGGGCACAGCCAACGTCAAATTGTCCAACGCCGTGACGGTTCTCCTCCACGGAAGCCAACCGTAGACCTTGGTCAATTCTTCGATTTCTATAACGTTTCCCATCAACCACACTGTACCCCACTCCGGGCGAGTACGCAATTCCCTTCCATCCTCTTTCGCATAATTTGCCGGGGAAATTAACAACATCGTCCCAAACACCCCCTTGTGCGCCGTCGTCGCGGGGATATATTGCGGTCGAAATCAGTTTCGCATGAAAAAACGCGGTTGAGTATATCACCCATCCCGTCCCACAGGCACCGTCGATGATCGACACGGAAAAGACAAGCCACAAGCTGATTGGAAGCGCTTTCCTCGTGGATATCCGCTCCCCAGATGCCCCGACGGAACGCTCGGAGGAGCATCTCGCGGAGTTGGAGAAGCTGGTGGAGACCCTAGGCATAACCGTGGCGGGCCGACAAACCGCCACACTGCGACACCCAAAACCAAGACTCCTCATGGGCCAGGGAAAGGCCGCGGAAATCAAAGACGCCGCCGAAAACGCGGGTGCCGAGGCAATAGTTTTCGACTGGGAACTTTCCCCGTCCCAGCAGAAAAACTGGGAGAAGCTAACAGGCAAGCCTGTAGTGGATAGAAGGGAAATAATCTTGGATATCTTCGCCGCTAGAGCCACATCCAAGGAGGCGGCGTTGCAAGTGGAACTGGCGAGAATGCACCATATGCTTCCAAGACTGGCGAACGCCTGGACACATCTCTCCAGACAAAAAGGCGGAGCCAAGGGAACACGTGGCGAGGGCGAAAAGCAAATAGAAGTCGACCGCCGCCTGGCTAGGGACAGAATAGCGAGACTACGCAAAGAATTGAGGAACATCGGAAAACGGAGACGCCTCGGAAGGAAAAAGCGGACCAGGGCGTCCGTGACGGATGTCGCGATTGTGGGCTACACCAACGCGGGGAAATCCTCCCTCCTGAACGCCTTGGCGGGAAGCGACGCCAAGGTGGAGGACAAGCTATTCGCCACTTTGGACCCGACAACCAGGCAGACATCCATAATGGGACTTAACATTCTCCTTACGGATACCGTTGGATTCGTGAGAAAACTCCCCCATAGCTTGGTCGAGACATTCAAATCCACATTGGAAGAAGCCGCTCTCGCCGACTTCGTGATATTGGTCCTAGATGTCTCGGAACCCTATTTGGACGAACACGAGGAAGTCTCGATATCCGTCCTCCACGAACTGGGAGTGGACACTTCGAACATGATTACCGTATTGAATAAAATCGACCTGCTGGACACGGACGCAAGGGACGCGGCTCTGGCCAAACGTCCTGGCGCGGTTCCAGTCTCGGCGAGGTCAAGCGAAGGACTGGATGCTTTGAAGAGTATGATAGCGGAACGCGTCTCGGGAAGCCCGCCGCCCGAAGTATTTGAGATTCCTCCGCAAGACCACGACCTGCTGGAGCTGGCTTGCAAAACGGGACGTGTCATATCGCTTCAGTTCGATGATGACGGAAAGGCGGTAATGACAGCGGTTGTTCCCTGGGAGTCCAGGAACCTGCTCGCCCAACATCGGGTGGATAAACACTCGACGGACAATATACAGGAGCTTCAAACAACATGAAAATTGCCACCATCGATATCGGCAGCAACTCCACCGTCTTACTCATCGCCAACCTTCTTCCAGATGGGAGGCTGGAGCCGGAAAACGAGTACTACGCCACCACCCGTATGGGGCACAACATGGGAAAAAACAAAACCCTCTCACAAGAGACCATGGAACATGCTATAGCGGTGGTCAAGGAACTCAAAGAAACCGCCGAACGCCAAAATGCCGACAACATATTCGTCACCGCCACCAGTGCGGTGAGATCGGCTAACAACAAAAAACAGTTCCTCGTGAAATGCTACCAGAACACCGGAATATTCCCCCAAGTACTCAGTGGTCTGGAGGAGGCCCAATTCACATTTGAAGGCGCAACTTCGAACGTGGACACATCCAGACCAATCGTCACAATAGATATCGGTGGCGGCAGCACGGAAGTGGCGTGGGGGCCCCGGAAAGGAATGGTGGACTGTCGGAGCTTCAACATGGGATTCATACCCCTGAATGAAAAATTCTCCCTCGGAACGGAATACCTGCTCCATAAACGCATGGCGGCCGCTCGAACCGTCAGAAAAACACTCGCTCCAGTGGTTAAACCACTCACATCATGGTTGGATGGACGTAAAAGCACAGTGGTAGCGAGTGGCGGAATGGTGGTGGCCTATGGCGCCATTCAACTGGCTAGGCAATTCCACGACAGAAACGAGATCGACCTTACCAAGGGATATCGCAAAGAACTGGCCGCCACTTCCAGAAAGCTAGCGAGAATGAGTCTCAAGGAACGAAAAAGAGTGCCAGGAATGCCCGTGGATAGAGCCGAGGAGATACTGGCGGCGCTCCTTATTCTTAACGAGTTCCTGGGCTTGCTCCAGTTCAAAAGATTTATCATCTCCACAAACGGATTGAGAGTGGGAGTCCTACAACACTATGCCGCAAACCTCCGAAAATAACGACACCGAACTTCCACGCTCGGCGCACTTCGTCGGTGTCGGCGGAGTTGGAATGAGCGCAGTAGCGGCGGCCTACGCTTGGATGGGGGTCAAGGTTTCGGGTAGCGACAGGAAAATCTGCGGGAGCGCCGAATCCCTCCCGAGCGTGTTTGGCAAACTCAAAGACATTGGCGTGGAACTGTTCCCGCAAGACGGAAGTTTCGCCACCCTCTCGAAACCGGAACTTATCGTAGTCTCCTCGGCCGTCGAAGAAGACAACCCGGACTTGGTTGCGGCCGCGGGAATCGCGAGGCTCCATCGATCCAAGGCGCTGGCCGCGTTCCTCGCCGCACACGATGCGAAAACATCCATAGCTGTATGCGGAACGTCGGGAAAAACCACAACCACCGCCTGGCTGGCGGAAACCCTGAATCTGATGGGAGAAGACCCCGTCATGATTGGCGGAGGAGTTTCGAGGCGTTTCAAATCGGGACAATGGGAAACGGGCAACTTCAAATCCGGAAGCGGCAAGTTCATTGTCTTCGAAGCTGATGAAAGCGATAAAAGCCTGCTCAACATCACGCCCGGAGCCACTGTGTTGCTAAACATCGGAACCGACCACCACGACGAATCGGAATTGGCCCGCATGTTCGACAGGTTCACTTCGCAAACGGAATGCCTCGCCGCGGAATCCGCAGCCGCCAAAGCTATCGGATTAGACACGCTTCCAAATGCGGATTTCGCAGTTTTCAAAAAAAACTCGACTCGCTCGCAGACCACCCCCTCCTCCACATGGCGACTAGCTGAATATTCCCCTGGCAAAGCGACGATGGAGCTCAGGCGCGGAAAAAACCAAAAATCAATGCTGCAGCTGAAAATCCCCCAGCCAGGTCGACACTCCGCAATGAATGCGCTAGCCGTGTTGGCCATGGTGGATGCGCTAGGACTCGATATCCGTAGGGCGATCGACACCATTCCTAAATTCAAGGGCGTTGAAAGAAGACTGATTGAAACAGGCCAGGCCCCCTCCGGGGCCAAGGTCTTCGACGACTACGCTCACAATCCCGACAAGATACGCGCCTGCCTAGAAGCGGTCCGAGAGTCCCTCCCAGCCCCCTCCGGCAAAATAGTGGCGATATTCCAGCCGCACGGGTTCAAACCGCTCGAATTCATGAGAGAACAGTTGTTCCATGCCCTGGAAAAAACTCTTGGCAAAAACGATCTCTTCGTCTTCCTACCCGTCCACTACGCCGGAGGGTCCGCAAGCTTCTCGCCAACGGCATCGGAAGTGGCGGAAACATTCTCCTCGAAAGGCGAAAAACACTACGCGTATGCGCTCACGCGCGACATCGCTAGAGAAATACTCGCCGAAACCACATCCGAGGACGCAATCGTCGTCATGGGGGCCAGAGACGACTCCCTCGCGCAATTCGCAGCCTCTCTAGCTTGCCATTCCCCGAAAAAGCGCTAGAGTCACCCCAACATCCCTCCCCCGTTAACAACAGGAGGACTCTGTGAAACAAAGTGCTGTGGAAGTAAGAACCGCTCGCCACTCTGACATGGTAGATATAACCAACGCTATCAATGCGGCGCTACCAACTGGCTTCGAGGGTGCGTGCGTGGTATTCTCGCTCCACACCACGGCCGGAATCACCATTAACGAAAACGCCGATCCCGATGTCGTGAACGACATGATATCCTTCCTCGACGAAATGGTGCCATGGAACCATCCCAAATTCCGCCACTCCGAAGGAAACAGCGCCGCCCATATAAAATCTTCACTCGTTGGATTCTCCCAGACTATCCCCGTTCGACAAGGACGTTTGGCGTTGGGAACTTGGCAAGGAGTCTACCTGTGCGAGTTCGACGGCCCAAGAACAAGACGCGTGGATGTGCGTCTGATTAACGCAGCGAAACCCCTTGAATAATCAGCGCCCCATGCTATTGTACCGCTTTGCAGGTGATGTTCGTGCATTTTCAAATATCAAGGTTTGAGGAGCTACTGTCCATGCGGAAAACAATACTTTTAATTATGTCGTTGGCGGCTTCGGCCTTCTCCATACTCTCGGCACCGAACGTTGCCGCCATGTCCGATCTCGAGTCAACCGTGATCCTGTCGCAAAAACTTAACGAAATGCGCTGGTTCGAGTTATCGCACTACCTCCTCGACAAAGAGATTAAAGCCAACCCGGCGAACCGGGATGTCCTCCTAGTGCAAAAAGCGCAGACTTATTTCGCCCAAAACAAAACCGACGAAGCGCAGAAAATCATAAAGTCGATACCGGCAGGAAGCCCCGGGTTCTTGCAGTCCAGACTGATACTCGGAAAAGGCGCGTTCATGAAGGGAAACTACTCCATGGCCGCTAAAACCCTCAAAAACTACTTGGACACCGTACAGAAAAAACTGCCGCACGAGGACGACAAGGTCGGAGTCAGAGGTTACCAAGAGGCTATCGCCTATCTGAAGGAATCCTACGTCAAGCTCGGCAAGATGGACGAAGCCGCGAAAACGGCGGACTATATAACCGCAATTCAGGAATTTTGGGCGAAATTGCGAGCTGCCGCTGGCAATGGGGGCCCCAAGCTCTCCCCGCAGGAAAAAAAGTGCGAGGATATCATCCTCAAGGCCCAAATGGCTTTGGATGCGGCCGAGGAGATGAAAAAAACAGGGAAAAAAGGCTGGGAAACTAAAGTCAACAAGCACATAAAAGCCCTGAACGAAGTTTTTTGGATGGGGGGAGGATCGGGCTACTCCGCTAGAGCCGCGGTACAACAGGGAAGAGGATACTGCCTGCTGGAGCGCTACGACGCCGGATTCAAAAAAATCAGACAATTCATGCCTACAATCCGTGGATTGGATGAGTGGTACCGTAAAAAAAATCAAATATACAACGCTCCCGCGGCCAAAGCGTACCTCTGGTTGGGATTCTGCGCCAAAGGATTGGGGGACAAGGAAACCGATGAGGCGAAAAAGAAAACACAGTATAATTTGGCCGCCAAGTGCTTCTTTAAAATCTTCAAAACGTATGGCGGGGAAAAATGCCCCGTCGCGGGAAAGGCTACTGTGGGGTTCTACCAAGTCAGAGACGCCTTGGCGAAGCTTGGCGAACGATTGAGAGTGCCTCCAGGAGTCAAGATTCCGGATGCGCAACTTGACAGAACAAAGGCCGACACCCTCTACAGCCAGGGAAAATACAAAGAGGCCATCCCCCTCTACCTCGACCTCCTCCACTCAAAAGGAACTAGAACTTCCTCGCAAGCCCCGGACCTCCTATACAGACTGTCCATCTGCTACCTCAACACAGATTCCATGCTGGAGGCTATGGCCATAACAAGCTATATTGGCGAAAGCTTCCCGAATAACACGAAAGTCACTCCAGCCGCCCTGTTGAAGCTAGGGGGAACTCTTTGGAAACAATACAAAAGTGCGACTAATCCAAAAGAAAAAGCCTCGCTACTCCATGACGCCCTCTTCATCTACGACATATTCCTTAAATCATGTCCCACCAACGAATACGCGGATGAAATCGCCTTCCTTATCGCCAACGCTAGATACTCCGCGGCCACCCAACTGGCCATGAAAGCGAATAAAATGCCCCAGGGACCAGACAAATTGAAAGCTAACGAAAAGGCCAGACAGGCCTATCAGGACGCAATCCCAGCGTATCAATACATTGTCGACAACTTCCTCAACACGGACTCCGGCAAGAAATCCGCCTTCTACCTAGGCTGTTGCTACACAAACGCCAAGCACCTCTTGAAAGGTGCGGAAATATTCCTCACGTTTGCGGATGCCGAGTCCACCAGGGAAGATAAAAACAAACGGGATATGGGACGGGTTGCCGATGCCAAGATGAGAGCGGCCAACAATTATCTCCGATACGCCTCTGCCCTGGAAAAAGAAGCTAGAAAATTAAAGTCCGATGCGGAAAAGGCTCCTTCCGGCGGAGACGACGCGGCCCCGGTCGCCAAAGGCAATGACGACAACCCGCAAACGGCGGAAGCATTGCTAGCGAAAGCCGAAGCCAAACAGGCCGAGGCGAAAAAATACTTCCTGCTAGCGGTGAAACACGCTCAGAAACTTCTGGACTGGCTGCAACCTGGTGGCAGATTAGCGGATGTTTCCAACGCCAAGGCCAAAGCTAAAATCAAAGAGGCCCGCACTAGAGCCTACGAGCTTATACCTTGGGCCTACGATGGTGCCGGAGACACGGACAATGCTATCACGGCGTTCACGCGCTACATCCAAAAAGTTTCGGACGCCAAAGGTATTCCAAACGCTATGGCGAGACTGGGAATGCTATACATAGAGAAAGGTAAGCCCAACGAAGCCGCCCAGGTGTTCAACACGTTGACATCGAAATACCCCGACGAAGGGAAGAAGGTTCTACCCAAAATGGCTAGAACCATGTACGAGTTGGGAAAATACGACAAGGCGCTGGACGCAGTTAAGAAAATCTTCGAAAAACAACCCGTGGATATTTCCGTGGCGGACCTGAAGTGGATCGCCAAAAATCTCGCCGACTGCGGGGGAACACACCCCAAAGAGGGAGCTGCATTGGCATTGAAAGCCTGCGCTCTGCTCCAACAGAAGTTGGCGGTCCCAAAATGGGAGGAATGGCTCGGCAAACAAAAAGGCAAAGAAATCGCCGGCAACCCGGATAAGCAGAAAAAGTGGCTGAAAATACTTAAGGAACAACTCCTCTTCCTCACTGGAACCGCCGCTTTCTGGGCGGAGGATTATGTCAAAACAGTAGAGTCTTTGGCCGCGTTGCTCCAAAACGAGCTGACTCCCTACTTCTACAACGCGCACTTCCTGAAAGCCTTGGCGCTGAGAAAACTCGGAAAAGCGAAACGAGCATTGGACGAGGACTACTCGGAAATATCGGCCACAATCCTCGGCGACAAAAAGGCGCCATTGGCCTTGAGATTCAAATCGCAGTGCTGCACGGGAGACGCTTACGTCGACTTGAAGGAATACGGAAAGGCCTCCTCCGCGTACAGCATGGTGGCCATGATGGCTATGCAGTTGAGCGACCCGAAATCCGATGCAGCCCAGGAACTGAAAGACGACAAGGCGGCTCTGGCGTGGATGGATTACGCCCTCTTTATGCTGGCCTCTTGTCAAAAAGCGAATGACAAAAAAGACGCTATGAATAAAACGGTCGAGCTCTACCACAACGCCCTGCGGGGTCGTGGCAAGTTCAGATCCACAATCGACAACCCACCGGCGCCGGATGTAGCTATGAAAAGTGCCCCAATGCTATAACTGCCTCGAACACCGAGGCGTTTGGATAAATACGGACAACATATTTATAAGGAGAATGCACTATGCGCAAATCGATGATCGCAGTCCTGATGGCGGTTTCGCTGGCTGTGGCGGCGGCCGACAAGCCGTTCGTGGTTATGAAAAACGGCAAAAAGAAAACCATGACTAAAATAACCGCGGCCGCCAATGGCAATTTGAGCGTGGTTTCGGGAAAAGTTTCCAGGCAAATCAAGAAAGGCGCCTACAAATACGCCAGAGTCCCTATCAAGCAGGCACCAGAGGTTCTGCAGATGTACAAGGCCTTCAAAGCAAAAAGCTACTCCAGCGTACCAAGGCTATTCAAAACGGCATACCAAAAGTACCATTACCTAGGCTGGGGCTCTTTCTGCATATACTTGGCAGCGGAATCGCTCAATCGACTCAATCAGAAATCAGCCGCTCTCAAAAAATTGGACTTGCTGTCCTCCGCCCCCGTGGACCCACAGGAAATGCGGGACTATTACAAAGCCCTGCGACTCCAGGCCACTCTTTGCGTGGACACAAACCAAATGGATAAAGCGTTGGAGGTCCTGAGAAAGCTAGCCGCCTCCCCGGACGATTCCGCCGCGGCTTTCGCTAATGTCACTAGGGGAGACATCCTCCTCAAACAGGGCAAGTCCTCGAAAGACGCGTTAATCATGTACCTGAGAACCGCGCTCGTCTTTACCAAAAGCAACAAAAAAGAGCGCCCACTAGCCCTCTTCAAGGTCGTCAAGTTGCTACGCAAAGAGAACAACAACAAGTCCACGATATTCGAGAAAATGCTCAGAGAAGATTATCCGAATTCACCATATCTTAAGGACTTGTAATTTTCGTTCAGAGTATTATTGTTGTCGCTTCCGAGGTCGGGAAAAGGCTTACCGACAGTTTGGATGTGTCATAAACAAAAAGGGTATTTCAAATGAATCGACTGCTCAAAACCTCAATGGTGGTTGCAATCGCGTTTGTCGCCACGCTGGTTGTTCTAATCTCCGACAATTCCTCCCTCTACGCTCAGGGCGCACAAGCTGGGGCGGCTCCAGCCGCGACCACAGCTCCAGCCGCTACGGGAAACGCACCCAAGGGGTCGGGAAAGGTCTCCTTCTTCAAAATCGTCGCTGGCAGTGGATTCATCGGCATACTTATCTGGATTATGATCTTCTTAACCTCGGCGGCCACATTGGGATTGATTATTGATGCCATAATGACCATCCGAGCGGTAAAAATCATGCCTCCGGAATTGGTGAACTCGGTCCGTTCATCTTTGGATCAAGGGGACTTGGGGTCCGCCTTGGAAGCGTGTGAAAGAACTCCAGGACCATTGGCTAATATCCTCTTGGCCGGATTCAATAACGTCTCCGAGGGATTTGATGTCATCATGGACTCCGTTTCCACGGCCGCTGAAATCGAGAGTGAAAAACTCATGCAGAGAGTCAACTTTCTCAACTTGTGTGGTGCCATCGCTCCTATGCTTGGTCTGATGGGTACGGTTACTGGTATGGTTGACGCTTTCGCCACGTTGGGTAGCACGACTGGAGCAGAAAAGCAGAAAATGCTCGCCGTCAACATATCCCAGGCTCTTTACACAACCGCGGTTGGTCTGTTGATCGCCGTTCCAGCTATTCTAGCGTTCACATTCGTAAGAAACAACGCCAGCCGAATTATCCTGGACATGGAAAGCTTGACATACGACTTGATCAAGGTCCTCCGTGGCGCTGAAGTCATGGATGAGGAAGAAGAAGTAGAAGAGTACTACGAGTGATTAATGGCGCATGCGCCCATCGCTCCCCGCAAGGTGGGCGCACATGCTTTTTGATGAAAAAGGGGCCTGAAAATGGCTAAAAGAAGCAGAAAAGAACGGGACCAGGAAGATGCGGATGTACCTATATCCGCTATGATCGATGTCGTCTTCCTTCTCATTATCTTTTTCGTTGTTACGGCAACCTTGGACCGAGACATTGAGGATGAAACCATTCGCCTGTGTAGCGCTCCCCACGGAAAACCTGTTAAGAAAAAAGACCCAAGAACCGTGACAATCAACGTTCGCAGCGATGGTACTTGCACCATATCCGGAAACGTAGCGAGCCCGGAAACAGTGTCAAACGTCCTGAAAAACGCCGCGAACCAATTCGGGACCGATATCCCTATTATTATCCGTGCCGACAAGTCGGTGTTGCATGGATATGTGAAAAAGGTCATGGATTCTATTACGGCGACTGGTCTCTATCGGATAAAGTTCCAAGCATTGAAAGAAAAAAATCGGTAGGACGCTCCTAGGAGGAATGAGTAATGGCCAAGCGTAAACGTAGGAAAGTTGAGGAGGCGGAAGTCCCGTTGTCTTCGATGATTGACGTGGTTTTTCTTTTGCTGATATACTTCATTGTTACCCAGAAGCCTATAATTGAAGAAACCCTCTTGGGATGCGATATGCCATCTCCGGGAACGACACCACCAAAAACAAAACCAACCCTCCTTACGGTGGAAGCCATAAGATTCTTCCCGAATCTCTCCCCCACCGATCCGAGAGAGTTGAATACATACTACTTGAACCAGCAACGCTGGAAACTTATCGACCCAAGCGCGCCTAGTGACATCAGACGCCAGTTGCAGGCGATTGCGGCCGACAACCCCGAACAGACCGTTATAATAAATTGCGGACCAAACGCCGCCCACCAGAAACTGGTTCGGCTTTTGGATGTTTGCTCGGAAGTTGGGCTTAAAAACCTAAATGTCGTTAACGATGCCGGGATCAAGTTCAGACCTCCGGCCAGATAATGGACATGGAGCCCTCTCTCGAAAACATTCTCGTTTTGGGCAGCGGGCCTGCTGGGTTGACAGCGGCGTTGTATTTGGCTAGAGCGGAATTAAAGCCAATCGTCTTGGATGGCCCCCTTCCAGGCGGACAGCTTACACAGACTACGGAAATCGAGAACTATCCTGGATTCCCCGAACCCGTTTCTGGCTTTGACTTAGTCATGTCCATGAGAAGCCAAGCCACACGCTTCGGCACTAGATTCAAAAGTGATATCGCCCTGTCCATAACTGGTGGAGATGGTGCCGTTTTCGACACCGCTCTCAAATCGGGTGAGCATATCCGCTCAAAGGCTATCGTCTTTGCCACAGGAGCCTCTCCACGTTGGTTGGGATTGGAATCCGAAAAAAAACTCATGAACAAGGGGGTGTCCGCCTGCGCCACATGCGACGGAGCCTTCCATAAAAACCACGATGTCGTGGTCGTAGGCGGAGGCGACACCGCCATGGAAGAAGCGATATTCCTCGCTAGATTTGCGTCTTCCGTAACCATCATACATCGACGGGACAAGTTCAGAGCGTCGAAAATAATGGCCGACAGGGCCCTAGCAAACCCAAAAATCTCCGTGCAATGGGACAGCGTCGTCGTGGATATCCTGGGAGAAGACTCGGTGGAAGGAGTTAGAATAAAAAATGTTAAATCAGGCGAAAAATCCGTAATCACCTGCCAAGGCTATTTCGCGGCGTTGGGGCATATCCCGGCCACCGCCCTCCTGAAAGATATCGTGGAACTCGACGACGCTGGATATATTGCCTTGCGCAATAATTCCCCCGAAACCAAAATCAAAGGGCTCTTCGCCGCTGGTGATTGCGCCGACCATACATATCGCCAAGCCATCACCGCCGCTGGCATGGGTTGCGCCGCCGCCATAGCCACCGAACGATTCCTGGAGGCGGCGGATGCCTGACCCAAAATTGGAAATGCGAATCCACCCCACAACGGGGAATGCGCAAAACTCGTTAAAAACCAAAAATAGACTAGACGAACTCTCCGATAAGATAGACTCCCTGAAAGCGGAGTATGCGGCCAAACTCTCGCAAATAGACTCCAACAAAAATCACTCCACTTTCCTCTGGATCGGTGCGGCGCTTGTAATCGCCAATGCGGTCATAACCCCAAACTTCTTCGGTTTTTTTGTCGTGATTCTCTTTGTTGCGATATATTTCGCTTATAAAAAACTTACGGATAAAGAGTCGTTGAAATCAGCCGTCACAGCGGAATTCGAAGAGAAAATCAACTCCATTCAAACCGAAATAAGCCGATTGGAAAAAGACCAGCCCTAATCAAGCGTCTCCAAAGTAACGCTGTAACCCGAAATATAGTTCTCCAATCGCACCCGCCCTGGAATAAACTTCCCGCTAGAAAGATGCGTGTAATCATAGTAAAACACCCCCCTCTCACGGTGCCCGTCCGGCGAAAAGGAGAATTTCTCCATTAATCGGACAGGCGACGCTGCGGCATCCTGCCGCCCGAACACCAGTTT
>WFSE01000062.1 GCA_015486135.1 Lentisphaeria bacterium | reverse complement strand
GACCTAAGGGTTTGCGAAGCAAACGGCAGGATGAAGATTCGTGGTCCCCTCTTTCCCGCTTCCTTTGCGGCCTTTGCGTCTCCGCGAGGCAAAAAATCTTTCGTGTATTTCGTGGACCCTCCGCCCTCCCCCTGGCCTGTCCTTCCGCAAAGCCCGCGAGGGTTCGCAGAGCGAACGGAAGGATGTCCATCCGTGGTTTACCTGCCCCTAATCTCCTTTGGGATTGGCGGACTCTATTATTGGGTCGTATCGCCGGAGGCCGCGGTGGCGGCGGTAAGGAAGGCGTTTTTGAGGATGTCGATGTTTTTTTGTTCCTTGGCGCTGACAGCGATCACTTCGAGGTTTTCGTCGGATGTTTTTTCGAGTAGGAGGTCGAGATTTTCCTCCGACTCGGGGAGGTCCATCTTGTTGGCGACGACTATCGCGACCCGTTGGGAGAGGCCCTTCATGTGGGCTTCCAGCTCGTTCATCAGGCATTCCAGGTCGTCCAAGGGGTCGCGTCCATCGACTCCCGCCATGTCCAAGACGATTGCCAACGCCCCCGCGCGCTCGATGTGCTTCAAAAAATCATGTCCTAGCCCTACGCCCTCGTGGGCGCCCTCGACCAGCCCCGGAATATCCGCGACGGTTATTTTTCTGAAGTTTTCGAATTCCACGACCCCCACCACCGGATTGAGAGTGGTGAACGGGTAGGAAGCGACTTTGGGATGCGCACCTGATATTGTTCCCAGCAGGGTTGATTTCCCCGCGTTGGGAAATCCGACCAATCCTATGTCGGAAATGGTTTTGAGCTCGAGAAACAGCTCCAGTTCCTCGCCGGGAAGGCCTTCCTCCCGCTCCATCGGGGCGCGGTTTTGGCTATTGGCGAACCGTGGATTGCCGCGACCTCCGCGGCCGCCCTTGGCGATGACCACTCTCGCGCCTTGCGCGTCGAGATCGGCAAGAATCCCGCCGTCGGCGTTACGGACGATCGTGCCCGGAGGCACCTTCAACTCCAAGTCGGCACCACGCTTGCCATGCAGATTTTTCCCCTTGCCATGAACACCGCGCCCGGCGGCGAAATATTGGTTGTAGCGATAGGTGACCAAGCTGCGCTCGCCCAAGTCGGTGACGAAGACGATATCGCCGCCGTCGCCGCCATCGCCGCCGTCGGGCCCTCCCCGCGGCACGAATTTCTCGCGGCGGAAGCTGCAACACCCGTCGCCACCATCGCCCCCCTTCACTCGTATTTTCGCTTTGTCAACAAACATGGGTTCTCATTGGCCGCGGCCCGTTGGAAACGCGGCGTGGTTGGTGGACGGTTATTTCTTCGACTGCATTTTCGCCCAAGTGTCGCGCAACGGCACGGCGCGGTTGAAAACGGGCGCGCCGGGACGGGAATCCTTGGAGTCGAGCTTGAAGTATCCAAGCCGTTCGAACTGGTAGGAGATGTCGGGATCGGCATCCCCCAGGGACGGCTCCAATTTGCATCCGTTTAAGACCTTCAGCGAATCGGGATTGATTTTGGACGCCAAACCGCCTTCGGAGGTGTCGGGCCGCTCGTCGGCGAACAGGCGGTCGTAGAGACGCACCTCCGCATCCACCGCGGCATCCGCGGAAACCCAGTGTATCGTCCCTTTCACTTTCCTGCCATCGGGAGCGGTCCCGCCTCGGGATTCGGGGTCTATCACGCAACGCAGTTCGACAACCTCGCCGGCGTCGTCCTTGACGACATCCACGCAAGTCGCGAGATACGCGTAACGGAGCCTTACCTCGCGTCCCGGAGCTAGCCGAAAGAATTTTTTCGGGGGCTCCTCCATGAAATCGGCCCGTTCGATGTAGAGTGTTCTGGAGAACGGCACCTTCCTCTTTCCGGCGGATGGGTCCTCCGGGTTGTTGACCGCGTCGAGCTCCTCGACTTGCCCCTCGGGATAGTTCTCGACGACCACCTTCAGGGGATCCAGCACGGCCATGGCGCGCGGGGCACGTCGGTTCAAATCCTCCCGCAGGCAATGTTCGAGCAAGGCGGCGTCGGTGAGGCTGTTTACCTTGGTCAGACCAATTTTCGCGCAAAACGCCCGTATCGCCTCCGGCGTGTATCCGCGTCCGCGTAAACCGCGCAATGTGGGCAATCTAGGATCGTCCCAGCCCGACACGGCGCCGGAATCGACCAGCTCCTTGAGCTTGCGCTTGCTCATAACCGTGTGCGTCAGGTTCAATCTGGCGAACTCAATCTGCCGGGGATGATGGACGCCGAGCTGTTCCAAAAACCAGTCGTAGAGGGGACGGTGGTTTTCGAAGTCCAAATCGCACAGGGAGAAGGTTATCCCTTCGAAAGAGTCCTCCAATCCATGCGCCCAGTCGTAGGTGGGATAGACGATCCATTCGGTTCCGAGACGGTAGTGCGCCTTCCGCGAAATTCGGTACATGACGGGGTCGCGCATGTTCAGATTCGGCGACGCCATATCTATTTTCGCCCTCAATGTCCGGCTTCCGTCCTCGAACTCGCCCGTCCGCATCCGATTGAAAAGATCCAGGTTCTCCTCCACGGAACGGTTCCTGTAGGGGCTTTCCCGACCGGGCTCGTTGAGAGTGCCGCGGAGTTCGCGGACCTCCTCGGGAGAAAGATCGCACACATACGCCTTGCCCAGCTCTATCAGACGGACGGCCAATTCCCACATCCGCTCGAAATAGTCGGAGGCGTAATGGAAGCGGTCGCCCCAGTCGAAGCCAAGCCAGCGCACGTCCTCCTTTATGGCCTCGACATACTCCATCGACTCGCCGGCGGGGTTGGTGTCGTCCATCCGGAGATGGCAGACGCCGCCGAACTCCCCGGCTATGCCGAAGTCGGCGCAAATGGCCTTGGCGTGGCCGATATGGAGATAGCCGTTGGGCTCGGGCGGAAACCTTGTTACGATTTCATTGCCCGAAGCCGCACTTTCCGCGACAATCTCACGAATGAAATCAAGACCCGAATCCCCGGGCTGATCGCTGGATTTGTCAGATACATTGGACATACATTCATCCTTGAATTAAATAGGGCTCACTGAATAATTGGCAAGTGCCTTATTCTTATTGAGTTAAACCTGTTTTTAGCGGTGTCATCTCCAAGGTTTCGGGAGCAAATCTCACAAAACCCTTGGAGACGACTAATGTTCTCCGTTCAATTTGAGGCACTTGCCAATTCCGGGAAAGCCGGAAACAACCATAGCCGGAAACTACGCTTCCGGGACGACAAATCAAGGTGTCGGCTCTCTTTTGCCGTGGGAAATCCAGAAATAGAATTTGAACCACGGATGGACACGGATAAGAAGAGTTTTTGCCTCGCGGAGACGCAGAGGCCGCAAAGGAAGAGGAAAAGAGGGGTTTGCCCTTCCGTTCGCTTTGCGAACCCTCGCGGGCTTCGCGGAAGGACGCTTCGCGCCTTGGGAACGGGCCAAACATTCACGAATCCTCACGAATAGTTCGTTCTTTGCGCGCGCAAAGAACAAACTAGGGTTTCGAATGGGATTCTCTCTGCGTCTTTGCGAGGGATAAAAAAGGGATTGTCTAGCGGGAGTGACGTGTAGGGAACGGGCTAGGCCGTTCCGCGGGCATATGTCGCGGGAATTGCGCGATAATACAAAATTGAAAGCAGCGGGCCTGCACTGCTTTTTATTATTGGCGTAGCTGGCGGGAGGATGGACGGTGTCGGGGGGGGATGCGTCCTTGGGTAGACACGCAGGTTTGCCCCTACGGCAACGGCATTGCATCACCAGGCAAAAAGAGGTTGAAAAATCCCCTTCCTGACAGTAGAGTTCCGCCATGGCTTTTCTCAAACCATTTATGCCTCGTTTCTTTTTGGCGGCGTTTTTGGCGTTGGCTTTGTTCGCCGCGCCGGCGGCGCGGGCTTTCGGGCTTTTCTCCTCGGGGGATTTTTGTAAATTGCCCGACGGCGTGGAGGCGACCTACTCGAAGGGATTGCGTTTTCTCGCCGCCACGCAACGAGCAGACGGAACTTGGGGCGATGGCTACGGGAGGGAGGTTGGTGTCGTGGGATTGTGCGTTGTCGCCATGCTGGCCCATGGGGACGACCCGAATTACGGTCCTTACGCCGTCAACATAAAACGGGGAATCAACTACATTCTCTCCAACGCCAACAAGGGGAATGGATATATAGGAGGCTCCATGTACAACCACGGCTTCGCCACGTTGGCTCTGGCGGAGTCCTACGGCATGGTGGACGATGACCGTATTGGCCCGATACTGGAGAAGGCGGTGGCGTTGTTGTTGACTTCCCAAGCGAAAAATCCACATAACGCCTGGCGTTACAGCCCAACCAGCACCGATGCCGACACCACCGTTTCAGGTGCGTGCTTTGTCGCCTTGATAGCGGCCGCCAACGCTGGGGTGGAAGTCCCCTCCAAGGCGATTAAAGAGTCTTTGAAATATTATGCCTCATGCCAGAGCGACGACGGCGGAATCGGATATGTCAGTCCCGGGGGATCGAACCTTCCCCGAACCGCTATCGGCGCTCTTGTGTATTCCCTGGCCCGCAAAACAAATACCACTGTTTACAAACGCATGCTCTCCTATCTGCAGTCCAATTCGAGCGACGCCTCCCGATCGTCTGGATATTTCCACTATTACTTGTACTACGCTTCCCAAACCTATTTCCGGTCCCCAAAAACAAATCTTTGGACTCGCTGGAACTTGGCGAACATAAAAATCCTGCAAATGTCGCAGCAAAGCGACGGTGCGTGGCGCGGGTCTTACGGAACCACCTTCGCCACGGCGGCATCGCTACTCTCCCTGGCGCTAAACTACCGCTATCTCCCAATATACGAGAGATAGCCAAGCCGAACATGCGGATTCGCCTCTACACGAGGCTTGCTGAAAAACTCGGTGTCGCACCGTTGGTTTCCTCGCCACCACAAGGTTGACACTAGACTAAAAGCGCTTAACTTTAGAGTCCAGTCCTGACAGTGGTCGGGTTCGGATTATTGGATTTAGCAATATAGGAGGTGTGGAATGACGAAATTTGTAGTTGGACTTCTCGGTATCATTGCGATGGTGGTTTCGTTGACTGGATGCGCCATTTTTGGCGGAGGCGTTTCGATTGGGGGAATCTCGGTGACGGCGAACACTAAAGATCAATTGGTCATGGGACGCGGGAAATGGACCGGCCCCGGCGACTGTTCCGCCGTGGCGACGCTGAAAAAGACCGACGACGCGCTGATTATTTCCGTCAACGTCAAAGACGACTATCTATCCTCGTCCGCGGACGAACCGTACAACCAGGACAGTGTGGAGCTGTACTTCGATGTGCGTCCCGGCAAATCCCGCGGGAAGTCCTACTATTCCAAGGGCGTTTTCCAGATGATTGTCCCAATACCCGAGAAGGACGGCGAAGCTAATATCAAATGGTACCAGGGCGACGGAGAATCTCCATACGCCGAGATCCCGAACACCAAGGCCGTTTACGCGAAGACCGCGGACGGATACACATTGACCGTGACCTTGCCTCTGAAAGGATTCGAAGAGGTCCATTATCCCCTTGGCAAGGATTTCAACTTCGCGTTTGGAGTCAATGATCTGGACAAGGATGGTGTCCGGACGCAGATCACCAGCGCCGGAACATGCGAGAACTATTGCGATCCCTCCGGGTTCGCCACGATTGCCCTGTGACTCCAACCAATAGGGCTCGAAATATCGCCGCGCACTTCGCGTCTTTGCGAGAGGAGAGGGAGTGTGTGGGCAGACAAGATTGGTTGACATCGTTTCGACTTTTCCACTAAGCCTTGTTAACCACAGAGAACACGAAGCCCACGCGTGGGCTTCGTGAGCCTCGTGGTGGGATAATCTTAAAAACACGGACCCGCAGGCTACAACATTGGCATTGTGCGCAGCCTGTTTCTGTGGGGATTATTAACCTGTCCCTAAGCACGTTCCCCTTGGTCGAGCTGCGGCCGGACTCCGAGCGTATCGCGGAATTAGCGGAGATAACCCGATGCGATTGGGTGGTCGTCACCTCTCCAGCCGCCGCGGAGATATTCCTCGACGCCCTCACATCCTTGAAAATAGATGCCAGACATATCCCCAAAATCATGGTCGCCGGGCCGGGGACCGCTAGAGTGTTTATCGCCAAAGGCATATTCCCGAATGCCGTTCCGGAT
>WFSE01000061.1 GCA_015486135.1 Lentisphaeria bacterium | reverse complement strand
GAAAGATAAGCTCTGCGTTCTTTGCTTCTCCGCGAGGGATAAAAGAAGAAGAGGTCGCCTCGCAAAGACGCGGAGCCCGCAGAGAAAGAAGGGAAGACTTCACCACCCGCTTCGCTAGAGACACAGAGATTCGGAGAAATCGAGAACACGGAGATCGTGTGAATTGACCAGGCCATATCCTGGCCTGCCAAATTCACCCGACGGCGTTAATTGGAGAAGAAGACAAGAGAAAACCTCCTATCTTCCTCCCAAGCAGAACATCGATGGAACGGGAGACAGTCGGAGACTGGATTTCGTTCCATTGATCTCATCCTACTCTTCTCTGTGACTCCGTGTCTCCAGCGAAGCGGGTGGTGATGCTTAAAAGAAAAATTATAGAGGCCATTATGTCGGGGTTTCACCTCTTTGGGTTATTTTGTTTTCGAGTTCCCCAGGCTCTTCCTGGGGCTATGGAATGCCGGAGTTTCACTCCTTGGAAATACGAAATTGAAAGCGGTGCGGGGGCACCGCACTCCAAAGACGGCTTCCCAAATCGTCTTCATCATGAATTCAATGAACGGGGTGGCTTCCCCTGTTGCGGAACTCGCGTTAATTGCGTTGTAATACTCGGATTGACGCTCCCGCACCATGTTTTCCAGCGACCACTGAAATATACCACATTCGCCCCCCTTTTGCCAATCTTTAATGTAGGGCCCGCAATTGGCAGTGCCTCGAATTGAGAAGTAAGGGGTAGTCCTCTTCAAGGGATTGGGAGGATGACGCTCAAAGCCTTGGGGACGATGCCGTAAAAACATTTAAGCAAATAATGATAAGGACTTGTCAATTACTCAGGAGGCCTTAATGTTTGGTAGTCCGAAAATGGGGTCCGTTTTTTGGGGCCATCTCCGATATAAATGCAAGGTCAGGAGTGGAGATTATGGATAGGGGAAAATTATGCATATTAGCTGGGGGGCTGGGACTGTTGCTTTTGAATGGGTGTTATTCGTGGTATCATGGCAAGCCCATTAGAGAAAGTGAGGTGAGAACGGCCCTTGTTGATCCAAACTTGAAGCAGATATCTGTTAAATCAGCAGATATTAAACATCCGGTGTTAAAGGCTGTGCCGTTTACTTTGGGAAACGGGGTGTCGCCTGATGAGGCTGCGATTATCGCAGTTTATGCAAATCCTCAATTGAGGGTAGAAAGAAGCAGGCTTGGCATTGCCAAAGCTCAGGTTACGCAATCAGGAATTCTTCCTAATCCGGAATTCACCTATTCGCTTGATTCTCCTGTAGGAGGAAATAAGATCGGGACTTTCAATGCTTACGGGTTGGGATTTAGTTGGGAGGTTACATCACTTATCAGTCTTTATTCAAAAATTCAATCCAAAAAGTGTAATCGCGATTCTGTTGAGATTGATATTGCGTGGAAAGAGTTTGTTACCGCTCAAAAGAGCAGGATCGAGGTCTATAAAAATGTTATTCTTAAAAAACAAGAGAAACTGCTTAAGGAGTGGAACGACGAGATTGACAGTAAATTGGGTTATATTCGCAAAGGTGTTGAAAAAGGGGTGGCAACAGAGTTGACACTCTCCTCGATCCTAGACATGAAAAATGATGTATATTTAGCGTTTTTGAAGAAGCGCAAGGAACGAGAATCAGCAATGCTTGCATGTCGTAGAATATTGGGATTTTCACCTTTTACCGAGTTGCAGATAGAAGATGTCCCATTGCCACAATTTGTAAAAACAGCCTCGTTAAAGCAATACATGAACAACATTAGAAAACGTAGATTAGACTTAGTTGCTCTTATGCATGGTTATGAAAGCCAGGAGGAGGCAGTTATGGTGGCAATACTTGAGCAGATACCGAGGGTTAGCGTTGGGATGTTAGGTGCGAGAGACTCAGGAAATTTAAAAACGCTTGGGTTTGGTGTGGCAGTATCAGTCCCGTTATTTGACAGAAATCAGGGGCATATTGCAATTGAGCGCGCAGTTAGGGAAAAACTCTACCAGGAATATATGTTCAGAATTTTCACAGTCAGAGCAGATATTGCGAAACTTTTAACGTTGATCAAGGAACTCAATAAGCAGGTGGAGCAATATGAGCGGATTATTCCTGAACACCGTTCGTTACTCCAACAGTATAAAAGGGCTCTCCTCAATGGCCATGGTGATGTCTTGGTTTATTTCAGCATAATGAAGGAACTTATTGCCAGGGAGATGAAGTTGCTTGATCTCCAGTATGAATTGATCGTGGATAAAATTAACCTTGCGACAGCCAGTGGGTACTACAACTCAGAAGATGTATATACAATGAAGGAGAAAAATCCAGATGAAATTTAACACTATTAAAGCGGCGACATATGTGTTGGCGGGCACCATATTTGCATTAGCTTTTTTTGCGAGCGGAGGAGCCGGAAGTGTGGCTAATAGTTCTGCTACGGGACAAGACGGAAACAGTTTTATTAAACCTCTCAGGCGGGACTTTTCTGAAAAACTGCAGTGGTTCGGGAAGGTTAAGAGTAGTGGAGAGGTCGAGGTCACTTCTTTAATTGCCGGTAGAGTTGAAAGTGTAAGAGCCAAAGACGGTGATACTGTGAAAAAAAATCAGGTGCTTTTCACGCTCGGAGGGCAGCAGATTGCAAATCAGAAAAAGCTTCTGAAGCAGAATATAGCAAACCTGACAGAACGGATAAGGCTTGCGAAAGAGGTTCTGCAAAGCAAACGCGAGGCTCTTAATTTGAAGCTGACGACTAAAGAATTTGTAACAACAGCTGAAGATGCTGTGAAGATGCTGGAAATACAAAAGAATACCGCGGAAAACACACTGAAACAGATAGAGGCGTTTTCTGAAATACGCGCGGCAACTTCAGGAATTTACAAGGGAATTGTCCTGACTCCGGGGCAGGTGGTGGCTGCCGGTCAAGTGGTTGCGCAGCTTATATCTACAGAAAGCATGTTTATTGAGGCGACACTTTATCCCGGGGGGAGTGAGCGCAAGCTGGCGGGCAAAAAGGTTCTGATTAAAGCCGATGAAAAAATATTGAAGGGTAAAATTGTAAGCATTCTGCCGCGCAGGAACAGTGTGGGGGCGACTGTTGTTAGGATTTTAGCGGAAAACGGTAGAAAATGGCTACATGTCGGGGAGCTTCTCCGCGGGACAGTCGTGCTGGATGAGAGGAAAGGCTCTTTGTGTCTTCCCGAGCGTTGTGTGGTAAAGGATGAGGAGAATCACTATTTTGTTTTTGTAAAGAGTGGCAAAGGTTGCGAAATTCGAAAAATCGACCTTGGATTGACATCTGGAGGCATGATAGAAATACGTTCTGGGGTGAAGGAGGGCGAATTGGTGCTTGATAAGGGCGCTTACGAATTATATCACAAGAACTTCAACAAGACCTACAAGGTGGCTGACTGATGAAATCGTGGCTCAATCTTTTTGTGAAGAATCGCCTGTTGACAGTTTTAGTGCTGGTCTTCATGATTGTTGCAGGGAGTTATTCTTTGCTCCATATGCCGGTTGACCTTTTTCCCAACTTGGAAATTCCAGTCGTTAATATCATTACCCATGACGCCGGTGTTTCGCCGGAAGATATGGAGCTTCTTATCAGTCGTCCTATTGAAAATGAAATGCGATCAATTCCGGGGATAAAGCGTGTCTCATCAACATCAGTTCAGGGCATTTCGCGGGTTGCCGCTGAATTCAGTTGGGGAACTACTGTCCGTGATGCGAGACAGCTTGTGCAGGCACATCTTTCGCGAATTTCGCAGACTCTCCCGGTAGCAGCAAGACCCCACCTTGAAAACATAGGAACTACGTTGCAGGAGGTGAGCGGATACATTATTTATGGAGGTGGAGATACTGTAACTCTACGCAATACAGCGGAGCACGACCTAGTCAGCCGCCTGATGGGGGTGGAGGGTGTTTCGTCCGTTGATGTTCTTGGTGGGGATAAACGCGCGTTTTATGTGCGCCTGAAGCAGGATAGGCTGAAATCCATTAATATGACTGCGGGGGATATTGTTGCCCTGCTGCGGAGAAACAATGTTTCCCAAGTTTCAGGGTATTTGGACAAATACAGCCGCGAATATCTCATCCGTGGAGATGCCAGGGTGATGTCGGTTCAGGACTTGAAAAACATGGCCGTCTGCAACGTCATGGGCTCTCCGGTTCTACTGGGGAATATTGCCGATATCTATGAGGGGCATGCCCCGAAGCATTATGCGGTTTACGGCGACAATAGGCCGGCGGTGGCCGTCCTCATCCGTAAACAGCCGGGTAGCAATACTATTGATGTGGCGAACCGGGTTGACAGGGCCATCCAGGAGCTGAAATCGCTTTTTCCTGTCGGAGTTACAATAAAGAAATTCTATGATCAATCAGAGATTATCGAGGAATCAAGAGATGAGATAATGTTCGACCTTGCGATAGGTGCATTGCTTGCGGTAATGGTTCTCTACTTTTTTCTAGGCTCGTTCAGGCCGACTTTGATAGTTGCATTGACGATACCGGTATCAGTGCTGGCAACGATAGCGGTAATGCGATATCTGGGAGAGTCCCTGAATATAATAACAATGACCGCTATCGCTCTCGGAATAGGAATGATTGTTGACGATGCGATTGTGGTGGCTGAGAATATTTTCAGAAAAAGGATGATTGAAAGCGATCCTGTCAAAGCCAGCATTTACGGTGCACTTGAAATTGCAGGTCCGGACGCTTCGGGAACATTTACAACGGTTGCCGTTTTTTGCCCACTGCTGCTTCTTTCAGGTATAGCGGCAATTTTCATGCGCCCGTTCGGGATTACAATAAGTACCGCGCTTCTTGTCTCTTTGTTTTTGTCGTTGACCTTGATTCCCTCTTTTTTCAGTGCGATAAAGAACCTGAACAGCGGGGCTGGGAAAAATATGGGAGCGAAGTGCATCAATTTTCTTTCTGGGAGGCTGGAGCGTATTCTGAGATATTGTTTTGCCCACCGCATAATAGTTTTCATCTGCACAGTCTGCTTCCTTGGGTTGGCTGGACTTTCTGGGCTGCTGGGCAAATTCGATATCCTGCCTCCACTTGACGAGGGCGCAATCCTTCTGGAATATGTGATGCCGCCAGGGACTTCCCTGAAAGAGAGCAACCGTATTGGTAAGATTATCGAGCGGGCAGCACTTCAAAATCCTTCTGTATTTTGCGTATATCGCAGAACAGGCTCCCCTAGAATCGGATACCAGGTTGAAAGTGTAAACAAGGGCGAGTTGCTGATAAAACTGAAATCAAAGAATGTCAGAAAAAAGAGCATCGGGCAGGTAATAGAGTCTTTTAAATCAACTTATTCTAAGATAAAGGGCGTTGTGTTCCTTTATCATCAGCCGACACAAGAGAAGATTGACGAGAGTTTTTCAGGACTTCCTGCGCTCTTTGGTGTGACGGTTTACGGTGACGATTACAAAAAACTTATATCAATAGCCTCTGAAGTGGAAAATATTATGTCTAAAAATCCGGGGATATCCAATATTGTGAACAATACAAAGGTCAACATCCAGCAGCTTGTTGTGAAAGTCAACTATCCTGCTGCCGCGCAGTATGGTGTGGATCCCGCTAATATTCTTTCGACACTTCAATCGATAAACATAGGCACTGAAGCCACAACGGTTGTGCGCCAGAAAGAGGTTATACCTATAATAGTCAAATCTAATAGAGACAGTCGACTTGACATCTCTGAAATAAAAGACATCCCTGTCGTAACACGAAGTGGAAGCTGGATACCTCTGTCACGCTTGGCCGATATTACTGTTGAAAACGCTCCGGCATCAATTACTCGCCTTAACGGGACACGTGAAATAACTCTTATTTGCGAAGCGGAAGGTAACTTGTTCGAAGTAATTGACTCGCTTAGGAGCAAATTCAAGGCGATAAACCTGCCGCACGGTTACAATGTTGATTTCACAGGACAGTATAATGTGCTTATTTCAACAGCAATAGAGATGATTTTTGCAGTTGTTGCGGCTATTCTACTGATATATTTGATAATAGCAATGCAGTTTGCATCCTGGTATCAGCCGCTTGTTATTCTAATCACCGTTCCTCTCTCTCTTGTAGGTGCTGTCATCGGGCTGTTTGTTACCGGACACGGGCTTGATATCTCAGTAGGGATGGGGGCGGTAACTCTGGTCGGCGTAGCGGTGAACAATGCCATTTTGCTGATAGACTTTGCTAATCGCGAAGTTCGCAAAGGGGCAATTATGACAGATGCACTCATTACTGCATCAAAAGTAAGACTGCGCCCGATTCTGCTTTCATCACTGACAACTATCGCCGCGTTGATCCCCGCTGCCATAGGCACAACAGTTGGGTCAGTGGTTTTCCAACCGTTCGCCGTTACCGTAATAGTGGGGTTGTTGACCGGGTTTGCCGCAACACTGATAGTAGTTCCTACAATTCTCTCAGCCAAAAGGAAATGATATATTTGCTCTCTTAATATTGAGCGGTTACATAATCATCGGCACGTTTTCAACTTTTTCAGCAAGCCCTATTTCCCGGAGCGGTGTTTTTTCGCGTTTGGCGCGTCAATTTCCAAGAGGAGGCTCAACGCTTCCATCGCATTGGAGATGAATGTGAACTTGAGTTTTTTTCTGACATCCTCGGGGATGTCCTCCATGTCTTTTTCGTTGTCCGCGGGGAGGACGACTTCCCTCACGCCGGCCGAGAGGGCGGCGATAACCTTCTCCTTGACGCCGCCCACGGCGGTGACTTTGCCGTGGATGGTTATTTCTCCGGTCATTGCGATTCTAGGTTTGGCCGAGCGGTTGAGAAGCCGCGATACCAGGGCCACGACCATGGTGATTCCGGCGGAGGGACCGTCCTTTGGCGTGGCGCCGTCGGGGACGTGTATGTGGAATTCGTGCTTGGAGAATATTTCCGGGTCGATCTTCAGTGTTTTACTGGCGCTTTTTACGTAGGAGAAGGCGGCGCGTGCGCTTTCCTTCATGACATCGCCCAGCGAGCCGGTCAGAGTGAGGTCGCCTTTTCCCGGCATTAGTATCGTCTCGACTGGGAGTATCGCCCCGCCAACACTTGTCCAAGCCATTCCCAGCGCCAATCCCGGCACGGGATCGCGGTCGGCGACATCGCGGAGATAGCGTCTAGGCCCCAGAAGCGCCGGGAGGTCTTTGGCGGATACGGTGACGCGTTCATTTTCCGGGATTTTTCCCTCGACTATTTTCCGAGCGGTTTTGCGGCAAACCGCCGCGATTTCCCTCTCCAGTTTCCTTACTCCGGCCTCGCGTGTGTAGTCGGAGATTATGGAGTCGATGGCGGATGCCCGGACGGAGAGCTGTTTGCGTGTCAAGCCATTCTCCTTCAACTGGCGTGGGAGGAGGAAGCGTCTGGCGATCTCTTTCTTTTCTTTCGGGGTGTATCCCGGCAGGCGTATAACCTCCATCCTGTCGAGCAGGGCCGGAGGGATGGTTTCGGTGATATTGGCGGTGGCGATGAACATTACGGAGCTGAGGTCGAAGTCCAGTTCGATGTAATGGTCGTTGAACGCATTGTTCTGTTCTGGGTCGAGGACTTCAAGAAGCGCCGCGGCCGGGTCGCCCCTGAAGTCGGCGCCAATCTTGTCTATCTCGTCGAGCATGAAGACCGGATTCGCCGCACCCACCTTTTTTATTCCCTGTATGACGCGTCCCGGAAGGGCGCCTACGTAGGTTCTGCGGTGTCCGCGGATCTCGGCTTCGTCGCGTATTCCGCCGAGGGAGCAGCGGACAAATTCCCGCCCCATCGCCTTCGCTATCGATTTTCCGAGGGAGGTTTTGCCGACTCCAGGCGGTCCGACGAAGCAGATTATTGGCGATTTGTGGTCATCTTTGAGTTGTTGGACCGCTAGGAAGTCCAGGATGCGGTCCTTCACCTTCTCGAGGGCGTGGTGGTCGGCGGCCAGAATTCCCGCGGCCTTCTTGATGTCTATATTGTCCTCGGTCCACACGTTCCAAGGAAGCGAGACCAACCAGTTGACGTAGGTGTGGGCAACGCCGTACTCGGGGGAAGCCTGGTGCATCGACGCCATTCTGTCGAGCTCTTTTTGGATGGTTTCGGCGACTTCCTCCGGCAGGGCCAGCCCCTCCATTTTGTCCTCTATCGCCGCGATGTCTGGTGGCCGGACATCCTCGCCGAGCTCCCTTTTAATCGCATGCAACTGCTCTCGGAGGAATATGTCCCGTTGGGATTTCCCGAGAGTGTTGTTGACTTCAGTTTGGATTTTCGCTCCGAGCTTCAGCACTTCGATTTCACGCTGGAGGAATATGACCATGAGTTGCAGTCTACTTTTAAGGTCCGGGGCCACAAGGATGTCTAGCTTGTTTTCGAAGTTAAGGTTGAGGGCGTCGGCGATCATATCGACCAGGCGAGGGGTCTCGTCCACGTTGAGTATGGCGACTTTCATCTCTTCTGGAAAGATGGGGGAAAGGTTTATTACTTCTTGGAAGCGCATGACGAGGTTTTGCCTCAAGGCGTCTATTTCCGTATTCCCTTCGAGTTCCTCGGGGATTTCCTCGCAGAGTATGTTCGGGAACGCTGGATCGTCCGTTTTCAGAGCTAGCGCCGTCACTCTTTTTGTCCCCCTGACTAGAAGACGTATGGAGTCGTCCGGGAAACGGAGTTTTTTAACAATTCTGCACAAGACCCCGATTTTGGAGAGGCGCCGTTCGTTCCATTCGAAGTGTGGGGCATTGTGCAATGGGAGTTTCGGCGGATGTGCTTCGTCGTCCATTTTCTGCTGGGGCGGTAGTTCCGGAAACAGGCAGACGAGCTTTTCCCCTTCCATTGCCTTGTCGATTTGTTTGACGAGGAGATTGTTGTCGATGAGGAGTGGAGAGAGGGTAAACGGAAATATTATCACGTCGTGTATTGGGAGCATGGGAACTTCATGGACCTCTAGGATTGAGAGGGCTCCCCCATTTGTTTCCTTTGTCTTGACGCTTTGTTTTCCCGTATTGTTCTTTGCCCGTTCGCGCTTGGTGGCGGAGCGTTTCTTGTCCGTATTTGCTGCCATATGGCGTTTTCCCCTGTTGTGTCAAGCTGTCGAGTTGTCGTTTTTCGGCGTTGTGTACGTCGTGGGCGCAAATCTATATTTGCGGGGTGATATTGCAAGCGTGTGTGTGGGGATGCCGTGGCATTATCCGGACGCGCCTTGCGCGTGGTGGAAAGGTGGGGTATCTTTTTCCGCGCGTTTGAAAAGGCGGCCTGGCGCTGGCGTTGCGGTTTACGGTTATGAGTGGAGGTGGGTCGTGGTTGAATACGATGAAGTCGGGGATGTTTTAACGTGTCGTTTTTCCGGGCGTGTCGATACTCCCGCGGCGATGGATATGGAGAGCGAATTGCTGGACAAGGTCCAGGGGGCCGGGAAACCGGTCGTTTTCGATTTCAACGGATTGGAGTATGTGGCTTCCTCTTTTTTGAGGCTTTGCGTCAAGGTCGTGAGGATCCTTGGCTCGGCCAAGCTGAAAGTCGTCGGCGCGTCGGAGGAGATTCGGCACATACTGGAGATGACGGGATTCGCCAAATTGATGGACATCGAGTCCGATTGAAGGAGAGCTTGAGATGGAAGACGAAAGGATCGACTTGCCGGGAGGGAACGAGACGATACTTCTTGTTGACGACAACGACGCCGTATGGGATGTGCTGATAGAGTCTCTGCAGGAGTTGGGGTATTCCGTCCTATTGGCGGAGAACGGCTTGGACACGGTTGAGATATACCGGAACAATCCCGACGAGATCGATTTGGTGATACTGGACATGATAATGCCCAAGCAGGGCGGGCATAGCACGTTTTTCGAGTTGAAATCCATCGACCCGGACGTGAGGGTGCTGCTTATTAGCGGCTATGTCTCCGAGGAGGAGGTGGCGGATCTGCTGAAACAGGGAGCCAAAGGATTTCTCCCCAAACCCTGCCGGATTGGAAGATTAGCCAAGGAGCTTCGTCGCGTTTTCGACGAAAAATCCTGATTGGATAGAAATGACCTCTGTTCACATATATGTCGCCGCGCTTTTTCTTTCCGCGGGCCTCTCGGCCGCTTTGGCGTATTGGTTCTTCCGGTCTCTTCCGGAGGACCCGAAGCGTTGGGAAGCGCTACCGAGGAGCGTGTTCCTAGGAGCGTTTCTAGCGGCGGTTGACTTGGGCTGGTGCGTTCCACAATCGGAGCCCGTGGTCCCGGATTCCATGAAGAATTTGGTGTTTCCCTTGGCGGTGGTCGCGTTTTTCGCATGTTATTTCTATTTGGACTATTTGTTCTCCCGGGCGTTCGGGGGGCTTTTGATTTTGTCCGCACATTATTTTCTACAGGCCTCGTTTGCGAACGACGCGCCCGTGAGACCGGTCATATCGGCGTTATGCCTTGCGATGGGGACCTTGGGGGTGTTCCTGTGCGGGAAACCCCATTGGATGCGGGATATCATCCGCCAGATTATCGCCAAACGGAATTGGCGGGTCGGAGCGGTGGCGATCGCTTCCGTCTACGCCTTGGTTTTTCTGGCCACTGGCGTGGCTATGGCTTTGGCCGCTTGAGCGAGGAGCGCTCTTGCGCAAACTCGAAGCACGAAGCTCGAAATCCGAAATAAGAGGCATTTTTGACGTGTTGTTTCTGATTTGAGTCATTTGTATTTTGAATTTGTTTCGAGTTTCGGATTTAGGATTTCGGATTTGAAATGGCTCATCGAGGAGTTTAGAGAATGCCGGACGCTCCCGACACGCATTTGGCGCTCGAACTGTTGCGACGTCTGCCAATCCCACCGGCGGATTTGGATTCTTTTTCTGCCACCATGACGGAGTTCTGGCGTCTGCTCGGCGAGGGCAACGCCAAAAAGAATCTCACGCGCATACTGGACTGGAAAGAGTTCGTTGTGAAACATGTTTTCGACTCCCTAGCCATTTCCGGGGCGGTCGCGGAAATCGCGGATAACAACCTCCGCGTCGCGGATATCGGATGCGGCGCCGGATTTCCCTCGATCCCCCTGGCGGCGGCTTATCCCGATTTGGAGGTCGTGGCTATCGACTCCAACGCAGCGAAGATCGGATTCGTCGCGGATGCCGCGGAGAAACTGGGTCTGGCGAATCTGACCGCCGTCCGAGGACGCGGACGGGAGTTGGCCCGCCGGGAGGAACTCAAAGGGGAATTCGACCTCGTAACCGCCAGAGCGGTGGCGACACTAAGAATCCTTTTCCGCGAAATCCGCGGACTCGCCGCCCCGAACGGGAAGATGGTGTTTTATAAAACCCCTAACGCTATCGATGACGAACTTCCGGAATTGCTGAAACTCCGTGAAAGCGGGGATTTCGAATGGAGTAGACGCGGCGCTTTGACCCTTCCCTTGGATATGGGCGACAGGGAGTTCGTGGTTGGCGCGGCGGTGGGGAACTGAAATCCTAAATCCGAAGCTCGAAACTCGAAACAAATTTAAAATCCGCTTAGGGACATGTTAATAGCGGCAATAGTAGCACTGTGAGTCCGTGAGTCCGTGAGGGGAAAACGTGTCTACGAAACACACGAAAAACACGAAAGGTTTTTGCCTCGCAAAGACGCGGAGGCCGCGGAGAGGGGGGAGAAGAGATTTAGCCACGAATCTTCACAAATCTCCACGAATAGTTCGTTCTTTGCGCGCAAAGAACAAACTAGGGTTCATTGAATAATGCACGAATGGATTTTTCTTCCGTGCAAGCCTTTTACAACTCCGTCCGCGGAGATGTAAAAACTTCGTGTTCTTCGTGATCTCTGTGGTTAAAAAAGTCTTGGAAAAAACCTTCAGGAACACACATGGGAATTGCTTGGCGCATAATGCCGACATCGTAGACGGCAGAGCCGTATTCTTAAGATTTATCCCACCGCGAAGAGCACGAAGACCATCCTTCCGTTCGCTCCGCGAACCCTGGCGGGCTTTACGGAAGGACAGGCCCTTGGAGGCCGCTTCCGCTCTGCGGAAACGACATGTTGCGGGGAAGTGTCTGAAGTCCTAAATTCCACATGCGAATATGGTTCAAATCAGAGATAACGCGGCGAAAGTGCTCGAGAAGCTTGATTTCGAGCATTTGAATTTTTGAAAATTCGAATTTATCCTGCTTCGCAGTTGCGTCGCATTGCTCGGCTAGGTTTAG
>WFSE01000060.1 GCA_015486135.1 Lentisphaeria bacterium | reverse complement strand
CCACCGGGCTCTCCCCCATCTTGGCAAGCGCGGCATTAGCTTTGGAAAAAGGCCGCGAACCGAAGAAGCCCTTGCGGGCCGAAAACGGCGACGGATGCGGCGATTCTAGAACAACATTCTCCGACTCATCAATAAGGCATCGTTTAACCGACGCATTGCGTCCCCATAGCAAGAACACCGCCCCTCCCCTCGCCGACACAGCCCCGACAACAGCGTCCGTAAACGCCTCCCACCCCTTGCCAGCGTGCGAATTGGGTTCACCGCAGCGGACAGTTAGCACCGTGTTCAACAGTAAAACTCCATTCTTAGTCCAAGAGGTCAAATCCCCCGAACTTGGCGCTGGACCCCCAATATCTGACTCCAGCTCCTTGAAAATATTCCGCAACGATGGAGGAACACGCACTCCGGCCCTTACCGAAAACGCCAATCCATGCGCCTCGCCAGGACCATGATAAGGGTCCTGGCCCAATATCACCACCTTCACCATGTCCAAGGAAGTCGCGGATAGCGCGGCGAATACCTCTCCCCGCGGAGGGAACACCTCTCCGGAACGCCATTCCCCCTCCAAAAACGTCTCCAACTCTGCGAATTCCCGAGAGGAAACAACGGACGAAAGCGCATCGCGCCAAGAGACTGGAAGCAACTCCGTCAATCCACGATTTATCAGCCGCTCATCCGCCTTCGCCACCAATCAACTCCTCGCCAACGCTCCACGCGTCGGCTATCCTCCCGCCAACCCCGTAATAACCACGGCTGTCCATGAAAAACAATAGGGGGCGCAACTTCGACACGTCCACCTCGCCTTCCGCAAGGACTCCCTCGTCGCAATACGTCTCTACAATTCCCCCGATAAACACGTCATGGTCGGAAAAAGTCAACATATCAAGCACCCGGCACTCCATGCTCAGGGGGCACCGGGATATGAGAGGCGCTCCCGTGGCATCGCCATCGACAACGTCGAACATCGTCGACTTGTCGGTTCTCTCCCCGGATACCATCCCGCAGAAATCGACCTCCTTCACAAGCTCCTCGCTAGGAATATTGACGCTGAACACTCCAGCCTTTTCTATCCCCACCCTCGAGTAATGCTCCTTCTTGACGCTTATGGATATCGTCGACAAATCCATTATCCCCACGTGGGCTATCGTGATGAAATTTGGTCTCCCGGCAATCTTGACACCCACCAAAACGGCCGGCATGGGATACAGGCAGTTCTTCTTTCCAAGCTTGATCTTCATCGCTTCTCCTTTTTCGGTTCCGCGCGCATGCCGGGACAAACCACCGTCGTGGCAATCTCGGCCAATGTATTCCTAGCCTCTCGCTCATCCCTAAACATATATGGCGCCTTATCCTCCAAATACGAGGACAATCCAGCTTTGCCCGGCCCCTTGCTACGCCTGTACACAATCGCATCCAAATCCATTGAGAATTCCCCCGCATTCTTGTAGCGGGCGTCCCGCTCCGGCGCCAAGGACTTCTTCAACACGCGCAACACTTCATCGTCCAATTCCTCGCAAGCTCCCCAATCCACCTTCCCCCCAGCAGCTTCCTCCAACATCTCGACCTCTGTTCCCAATCTCCTTGGCAATTTGCCACACAACATGGAAAACAGCAACACTCCAAGGGAATATATGTCGGATCGTCCGTCTAGTTTCTCCCCGCGCGCCTGCTCCGGAGACATGAATGGAACGCTCCCAAACACTTCCCCCTCCTTCGGCTCCATCATTGTAAGCGCACGGGCAATGCCAAAATCCGTTATCTTCACCACGCCGCCATTCGAAATCAATATATTCCGCGGCGAAACATCGCAATGCACTATCCGCAACAAACGCCCATCACGCCTCTTCGAGTGGGCGTACGCCAATCCACGCGCCACGCGACTAGCTACAAACAGCGCCAAAGAACGCGGCAATCTCTCACCGAAAGACCGCAGTAGCAACATCAAATCCCCAAGAGACACTCCCGACACGTACTCCAAAACAAAAAACAAGCCGCCATGGTCATCTTCTTGAAGATGGTATATCTGAACAATGTTCTCATGGATCAAGTCAGCTACAAGCTTAGCCTCGCGAATAAACATTTCCCGGAAAAATGGATCTCCTGACAATTCCGGCGACAACCGCTTGATCGCCACCACCTTCCCGAACCCCTCCACGCCCTTGGCCACAGCCTTGTAAACAGATGCCATGCCTCCAGTGGCAACTCGCTCCAACACCTCGTACTCTATAGGGGAAGGATGTATGAATTCCAACTTCTATCTCCTGATTTCATAACCTCTCAAATCTCCAATAACGACAATAACACACCGCCACAACGCTTGCAACCCCAGCCCCCCGGTAGAAGACAACAGAACCAACGACGCGTTTCCACCTCTAGTACGCCCCCCCTGGCAAAGACTCAATCGCCTCCGCATTTTTGACTTTTTTCGCAAGCCCTACGCAAAAACATCGAAAAAAATTCTCTCCCCCCTTTCCTATCGCTCGCGAAAGGATACATTAAGCGAAGACGGGACGGTTCCGTCCGTGAACAAAATGCATTTCCCAGGTGTCGAACATTCCAATACCGGGAAAAAGAAACCTAATCAATTACAGGAGGCGCGAAAATGGCAGAGGTCAAACATCTTGATGGAACGAATTTCGCGGAGGCAACAGCGTCCGGAGTGGCTTTGGTCGATTTCTGGGCGGAATGGTGCGGCCCGTGCAAAATGCTCGGCCCAATCATCGAGGAGGTTGCCCAGGAAATCAGCGACAAAGCCGTCGTGGCGAAAGTCGACGTGGACCAAGCCCAACAACTCGCCGCCCAATTCAATGTCAGAAGCATCCCGGCAATATTCATCCTGAAAGACGGGAAAGTGGTCGATCAGTTCGTGGGGCTGCAAGACAAAACCACACTGGTTAACGCTGTCAAGGCGGCGTTGTGATTCGGAACAGTAACATTCGTTAAGGATTTTCATTTTAAACAAGGGGGCTCCCCCCCCAAACAAAGGAGGTTGCAATGGCGGCCAAAGAAAAAACAGCCGGTGACAAACTGAACGAGGCTCTGAAAAAAGCTGATGACGCAGTAAAGGAACTTAAAGCCATGGGAAAAAACGCTAAAGTCGCTCTCTCCGAAGATTTCTCAGCTCTGAAAAGCGCTATCGTCGACACCAACGTGGCGAAACGCATCGTCGAGGCCAAAGATCGCATCGCAGATGTGGCTGGCAATAGCGTCGAGAAAGTGAAAGAGTGCAGCGCGAAAGTAGACGAAAACGTACACGACAAGCCATATTACTACATTGGCGGAGCACTGGTCGTGGGCTTTCTGCTAGGTTTGCTCGTGGGACGCAGGGACTGAAGATGTCCAAAAAGCCAGGTTCTTTGGTGTCCACGGTACTAGCCTCCGTCTTGGAGAAAGGGGTTTTCCGCCTCTTCTCCAAGGCGAGGCGGAACCTTGCCCGCGCATTGGAGGCCGCACCGGAAGGCGCCGCGAGACTGACGGCGGCGCACGTCGCCTTGATCGTGGTGGCCACCGCCACCGCCGGCGGACTCCTGTTACTACCAGTGGGACTCGTTTTGACGGCCACCGCCCTGGCCGCGGACTCCGTCAACAAACCCCTCCTGGCCGGAGTGCTTTTATCGATTCTCGGCACCACTTACTTGATCGGTGGTCTGGTCATCCTACGATTCGTAATCTCGACCGTGCGCTCCTCCATCGCCAAGGCGACAAGAGAAGCCGTCCGTAAACTTGACCGCTGACCCCGCCCCGACTCCAGAAATGGCTGGGACCCGACAATTCTCGCAACCCGCTTTTCGCCTCAATGATCTCGCCACCCAAAACAGAAACGGAATACTTCGATATCGTCGACGATAATGGCGATCTCATTGGCACCGCTTCCCGCGAAGAATGCCACGGCAATCCAAGCCTTGTACACAGGACCATCCATGTGGTCGTCCTCCATCCCGATGGGAGGATGCTCCTCCAAAAACGCCGCGAAGACCGCGATATCCAGCCCGGCAAATGGGACACCGCTGTCGGAGGCCACCTCCACAGTGGCGAGAGCCACGACGAGGCAATGCGCCGCGAACTCCGCGAGGAACTCGGAGTCTTTCCCGACACCGAAAAGCCCGCCTATCTGATGGACATGAAAATACGGAACGATATAGAGTCGGAAAACATACGGATATATTCCCTCGTCCATCCAGGACCATTCGAATTCCAGCAAGAAGAAATATCCGACGTTCGTTTTTGGGAAATCCGCAAATTACGCGACACCATCGAAAATACCCCCGACATCTTCACCCCGAATTTCATCAGGGAGTTCGGACAACTCGAAGCCATCCCTGGCTTCCTGGAACCCAACAATGCCTGACAAATACACATTCCCCGTTGACGCCGCGCCGCTAACCCCGCACGAACCGCCTATCCTCATGGTCGAAACAATCGACTCCATCGATGACGACGCTAAATCCGCGGTGATCGGACTGACGATCCGCCAGGACAATCCCTTTGTCGACCAGAATGGCGAACTCGCCCCGGAAGCCTTGCTTGAAATAATGGCGCAAGCTGCAGCAGCCCAAGACGGATTCAATATCAAGCGCGACGGCGGCACTCCAGGGGAAAAAGGATTCATCACGGGTATATCCAAGTTCGCCGCGACTGGACAAGTCAAGGTGGGCGATCAACTGACAGTCAAAGTGGAACTCGGTCCCCAATTCGAAGCGCTCAGCGTGGTCT
>WFSE01000059.1 GCA_015486135.1 Lentisphaeria bacterium | reverse complement strand
GGGAGGTATTCTCCTGTCGCTAGGAGTTTCTCGTAGCTCGCTAGGCCCGCGATAAGGAGGGAGCGGAAAAAGACGTCGCTGGTGTGCATATATTTGTCGCCCCAATGGCGTCTCACCCACGAATGCTGGACCGGATCAGCCAAAAGCTTACCGCACGCCTCTATCGTTTTTCTCGCGTAAACCGCGGGAGCGGTTCCGCAACGACAGCCTCCTTTTTCCCATGCCCTCTGAAGATTCTCCGTCGCCCACAAATAGAAAACCGCACCAAAAAGGGGCCATTCAGTAGCTGCCACATCCCGATAATTGACGTTCGCCGCAGCACCCGAGGCGATTCGCGCCTCCGCATATTCCGCGAATCTCGGCGTCAGATATTTATGCAACCTCCACGCCTCGCCGGGAATCCTCCCCTCACGCAGAGCTGAATCGGAGATACGGTGCAACACCAAAACGCCGGGGATAAGCAGAAAATACAAGGTAGCGCAAACAACCACCACCGCATTGCCATAAAGCATAATTTTGACCGTCCTTACTGAACTCATTTTCTCCTCTCCTTTCCGCCAGTGACGGAGTTCATAGTCGCAAGTATGCCGATTCCTCCAACGAAACAAAAGCCCACATCGCCCATCCAAGGTGTCGGGGGAAGCCCGAGCGTCGCCCCGTAGACCGCCAACACAATCCCCTCAAAAACCATGAACCATCCCGCCAACATCAGAACCGCGGCGTATTTCGCGGGCCTCGCGGCCAGGAGCAGAAAAAACACCCCAATCATCCCGAAAGCGCCGCAAGCCATCCTGAACCAGTAGTCGTAAACAGGAACTTCCATCAAACCATCGCAGGCAACTCCCCCGAAATAACGCAGGATCTCCGCGGCGGTATGGGTGGACACGAACACGCCCGCCAGACAAATAATCCATCCCGCCGCCGAATAGAGAAGAAATACCCGCAACATCGTCAATTTGGTAGTCTTCCTCATAACGCCCTCCAGCCCGTGTACATCTCCGCGACAACCGCGCATTCCAGCCCGAACGGCAGATATCCGGCGTATCCTAGAACCGGCATCTCGAATATCTTGAAGTCCCCCACGAAAGGCACCGCGTACACCCATTTCGCCAAACTGTGGTAGTTCCATAGCTCCCAAAAGAACCCGCAAACCAACCCGGAAAGCGCGAGAAGCGCGACTCTCCGCCAATTCCCCGACACCACGTCGGACAACACGGTCCGCTCCCCGCGGAGGCTTCTAGAGGCGACAAGAATTCCCAGCGGGGAAACCCAAAGCAACGGAAACAAGTAATCGGGTAAAACCCCTATCAACGCCAGCCCCGCGGCGGAGACCGCCAGCGCCAACACCGCCGCCAACCGGGACCGCGGGACTCTTATCCTGACGGAATCATCCAATCCCGCCCCCAGCCGCGGAAACGTCATCAACGCCTCGTACGTCCCCAGCACCGCCGGAAGCACGGTGGAGAACGGAAGCGTTGCGTAGAGGAAATATTCCCACGGCCCGAAATCGTCTATTCCAACGTAATACCAGTTTTGGACAAACCGGTTCAGATACTCGAAGAACCACCAGAAAACCGCGCTAGCTGCGAAAAGCCCGGCGAAAACACCCGGCGTTGAAAGCATCACGCAGCGTCCCGAGCGGATTTGGGCGATTCCGTTGACGGCCAGAATATATCCAACCCAAAGCGGCGTGAACGTGTAAGGTTGGAAATCCGCGAAAACCGCGAACCGTCCCCACGCCACCACCCACGCCGCCGCGGAAATCGCGATTCCCGCGGACAGAAGCATCCAGCCCGCCTTCCCGCCGCGGCCGCACCCATCCGAGCCACTACGGACGCGTCCCCCCAGATTGGCGCGGACAACCTTGAACACAAACGGCGACACCACGGCCGCGATAACCGCGGCCAAAGCAGCGAAAAGAGGCGTGGAAAACCCGGCGTGCTCCACGTAACGGGTCAGCGGGGGAAATTCCATATATTCCGTTACCGGCCGTCCCGAGAGCCATACTCCCAACGGCGGAAGCGCCATCAAAACCGCGAAAACCGCGGAATCGACCGCCCTTTTCCAGTATGAGTATTTCCCGTTGCCTTCCATGTCATCCCTTTATTAGCGCGCCACCACCGTGGGGCCCTGTACTGAAGTAGTCTTCCGCGTCTCCGGCATGGCGGCGAGGGAATTCTCCAACGCCACCCGAAGCGCCTCCAGATATTCGGAGAAACGATCCAATCCGCGCTCCGTCAGGAAAACCGTCGTCCTAGGCTTGACTCCGACAAATTTTTTCTCTATCCTCACCGCTCCGGAGTCGGCTAAAACCTTCAAATGCCGGTTGAGATTGCCGTCCGACATGCCGCATCCGCGTTTAAGCTCGGTAAATGTCAGTCCCTTCCTGTCGGCGGCGCAAAGCGCGGACATAATCGCCATCCGTTTGGGCTCGTGGAATATCCTCTTCAACTCCTCGTAAACCGTGCTATCCATCGCACACCTCCCCGCCGCGCCAACGCGTCAGCGAAATCCCCCCAGCGACCTCCCCTACAAAAAACACCACGCCCATCGGCCAGGGATTTGTGAACGGTTGCCGCCATAGCAAAAACAACACTCCGGCGGAAATGTAGAAAAGACCGACGTAATAGTTGCTCCGCGGCAGATTCAGACGATACGGAACGTGCGTCAAGCCATACAAGCACATCCAGATTGGCGGCAGCAGGTCGAAAGCCCCTCGCAAAGGCAACGCCACCGTCGCGAACGCGCCAACCGCCAACGACGGGACAGCGTCTAGCGCCGGCGCCAACCTGGATAATTCGCCCCGGAACCCGCCACCGGCGGCGAACCATAAAAACAATCCCCCGTAATTCAAAATCAGCGCCACCGCCAACACCCCGCACCAAGCGAAAAAATGCAACCACGGGTCGACTGGCAAACGAAACGCGTAAATCGCGGCGGCGCCGGAAAGGGCCACAACCCCGCCAATCACGCGGGCCTTCCCCGAATAGCCAAGAAAGCGCCTACGGTCGAGAACCAGCTCCCGCAACCTGTCGACCTGCCGCAACGCGTCATGGACATGATTCGCTATCATAGGGCTCACTGAATAATTGGCAAGTGTTTAATTTTCATTAGGTTAAGCCTGTTTAAAGGTGTCATCTCCAAGCACACATTCGTGTGGCTTGAAGGCGCCCCTCGCTTCGCTTGGGCGCAATGGGAGCGATTCTCACAAAAGCCTCGGAGCCGACTATCAATTTGAGGCACTTGCCAATTCCGCTAAAGCCGGAAACGCACCGCTGGTCACGTTGCCTTCGCCTAGGAGTATACCTATACGCCGTCGGCTCGTCGCCTAACCATCGGCACGTTTCCGACTTTTTCAGCAAGCCCTACCGTCCCGACCTCCCGAAAGCCATTGTAGCACATCGCAAAGAACTTTGCAACGCAAAGTAAAGGAAAATCTCGAATTTTTCTTGTGCTGGAGTTCAACCGTAAGGCCCCCCTACCGCCATGACACAGTCAACGCCCCCTCCATCGAACTTGACAACGTACCGCATTGGAGGCAAGTTAGGGGGCTCGCTTCCAGGATGCTCCCAAGGGAAGCGTAACAACGAGGAGAGTTCCGCCATGAGAAAGTTTGCGCTACCCGCTCTAGCCGCAATGTTTTTAGGAAGTGCTTGCGCGGTTGACGCAGGGGACAACGCTCCCCAGTATGGAGTGGACAACTCGTACAAAGTGCAGTTACCCTCCGTGGTTTTGTATATGGCAACCGATCCTCAGGACAATATTTGGGCCTTGCTTCAGAACGGCACCGTGGTGGAGATAGCCCCGTCGGGAAAGCAGCTCAAAGCTTTCACCCCCAAGCTGGAAGGCCGGCCAGAGTCTATAGCTACGGACTCGAAGGGGAATCTGACCCTTCTTTCCTCTAGATTAAAGCTAGTGGACTTCAAATACAACGGAAAAAGGTTCAAAAGAACCATTCCGGTGCAAGCCAATTACCTCATTCTAGACCAAAGCGGCAAAGAATTAAAGCGGGGGGAATTGAAAGGGGTCATGACCGCCAGCGCAGCAAGATACTCCAAAAATATACTCGTAGTAGCCGACAACATCCAATCGTCGTTGATTTTCTACGACCTCGCCGCTGATAAAATCATAAATAAAACCAGCAAGGGGATACGGCTTTGTTGCGGCATATTCGATTTTTGGGTTGATTCCGACGGGTCGATTCTAGTGGCCAGCTTGGCCGCGTTCAAGGTGCTCTCGTTCAATCCATCCGGCGAGGAGGGAAAAGAGCTGTTCGGCAAGCGCGGTCCCGACTTGGACGATTTCCACGGTTGCTGCAATCCCGTAAGCGTGGCCAGACTACCGGACAAGTCGATTGTCACGGTTGAAAAAGACACGACTAGAATCAAGATATACGATCCTCAAGGCAAACACGCCAAGGTCATCGAAGGGGTGCGGGAATTGGTCAAAGGATGCGTCCATATCCCCTTGGCAGTGGACAGCAAAGGAAACATCTATTTGGCTTCGGACAAAGGCGCTGTTATTAGGTGCTCAAAAAAGGGAGCGGAAAAATGAGTCTCCGCGGAACGGCTTTGTTGGTAGTGGCCTTATTTATTTCCGGGTGCGCCCAATGGAGGGCGCGGCCGTTTGAAACAGCGTTCAAAGCCCCCAAAACATCGTTTCCAATCCCGCAGAGCAGATTGGAGCTGAACCTAGCGGTAAACGACATCTACTGCGCCGAGACATCGTGCTCCTGTGTCCGCTACATAGCCAACCGCCACTACGAAGCGCTCCAGCGACTTTTGGACCAGAAGTACGGTATCGACCTGAAATTGACCTATTTCGTCGAGTCTTACGACTTCGACAGGGCGGTGGCCGGCGGAAAATTCGACGGCGCGATATCGAAACCTTGGCGCGTCTACGCGATTTCCGGAACGGATTCGTTCAGACGCATCGCCGACATAGCGGATCCCGATGGCAACAGGTGGCTCCGCGGAATGTTCATCGTCAAAAAGGACTCCCCCATCGCTAAATTAGAGGATTTGACAGGCAAACGTTTGGCTATCGGCGAAAAAGACGTCTACGAAAAGCACTACGCGGCGCTGGAACTGCTAAGGTCCCGAGGAGTCAAGCCGAGAATACTGGAAAGAGCTAGCTGCCTTGAGTCTATAGGCCTCCTTCTGGATGGCAAGATCGCCGCCGCCGCCATTTCCGATTACGCGTTGTACGCGTCCTGCGCGGTAGACATTGCGAAGGATAACGACTTCAAGATATTGGCCAAAACCAAGCAAATCCCTTTGACATCGATTATGCTTGACCTGTCCAAAGTAAGCAAAGAGGATGCCACTAGGTTCCAACGAGCTCTATTGAGCGCCGCCAGCCCCTTAACGGCGTTCTCCAGTTTTCATGGACGTATTCTCGCCCCGGCACCCTGGAAGCCCTCCGAGGAGGCATTGAAAGACAAGTAACTTAGGATTGGTGGATAACAATGGCTGACGACGGAAAATTGCATAGACGGGAATTCCTCACGGTATCCGGCCGAATAGCCGCGGCCTGCGCGCTGGGAGGTTTGGCGACGCGGGTACTGATGAAAGGTGGAGACAACTCCGATTTCGACAAGCCCGGCACCCGCTACGCATGGCGGATCAACCCCGACAACTGCGTCTTTTGCGGTCAGTGCGCTACCGCATGCGTCCGGCGCCCGTCGGCTGTGAAATGCGTCAACGACCAGAAAAAATGCTCCTTGTGCGTGGTTTGCTATGGACACGTCAAAGACCAGTATGTTGATTCAAAAAAAATAAACACCGCCCCGAAAGTGTGCCCGAACAACGCCGTCCTCCGCAAAGATTTGACAGGCGGAATCGACGGACCGCACACCTACACCATAGACCAGTCCCGATGCGTGGGGTGCGCCGAATGCGCCAGCCGATGCAGCGAGCATGGCTCCCAATCGATGTTCCTCATCATCCGACCCGATTTGTGCTTGAACTGCAACGAGTGCGAAATCGCGAAAAATTGCCCCGCCGAAGCCGTGGAACGCGTGCCGATAGCCCCGGAAGACGATTTCCTCGGAGAATATGGAATGAACCATGGCCCGACGCAAAATGGAATGTGACATAATCCGCGAAACAAAAAGGCGCGACATGCTATCCACCCCGCACAATAGATTCCGGGGCAATTTAACGCTTGCGTTTTTCGCGCTCTTTCTTGCGTTGCAACTGATTCCATTTCGCCTCGCCGCTTCCCCAAACCCCTCTCCGAACTGCGATCCGGAAGCCGCCGACCATTCGACAGTTGTGCTTCAGTATCGACACGATTATGTTCCAAAAGAATATCTCCCCGAACCCCGGTTTATGAGCTATTTGGATGTCGCGGTGCTCGCGGGATTTCTTATATTGGGGCTCGCATGCTTATTTCGGCCCTCGTGCATCCCACGCAAGCATCTCTGGTTGGTCCCGATGGCGGCGCTTGGGTATTTCGGTCTGTTTCGAGGAGGATGCGTGTGCCCGGTCGGCGCCGTCGTCAATGTAGCGTTAGGCGTGGCACACCCCGAACTGGTGGGGACGGCGGTGGCGCTGCTGTTCCTCCTCCCGTTGATAGCGGCATTGATTGGTGGAAGGATTTTCTGTTCCTACGGCTGCCCTATCGGAGCGATGCAAACGCTGTTTGTTAGGAAAAGATTCTTACGTCTTCCCCGCTGGCTGACAAGATTAGGCGCACTTTCCGCCTTTTCAATTCTAGTCGCCACGGTGTATATGGCGCTGAGCGAAAAAGAATTCCTGGTCTGCGACTTGGATATGTACAAAGTAGTCTTCCATACCGGATATTCCTGGGTCTCCCGCCTGATGGCTAAAATACACGGATATCCAGTCGAATCATTCCCAGTGTTCGCCGGCATTTGGCTGGCATGGATTGGATTGGCCGTGGCATTGATCGTGGGGTACTGGATACCACGCCCGTTCTGTCGATTCATATGCCCGTATGGAGCCTTGCTGGGAATCATTTCCAAGGTGGCCCTAAGGCGACGCACCATAGTTCGTGACAGTTGCGGGGGATGTGGCGCGTGCGTCCAGGTTTGCCGCGTTCAAGCTATACGCGAAGTTGACGGGATTATGGTGGCATCGCCATCGACTTGCATGCAATGTGGAGCGTGCGTGGTCGCTTGCCATAGTAACGCCATAGCCGGATTGTCCTGCAAATGCGAAGGTGAAAAAAGAAGCGATGAGGGAAAAAAGAGATAGCGGCGGGGTGGACGCCAAGCGCGGCAATGTGTCCAGCTTATTGAAGAAAACGGCGGAGCGGCACGGCGCTACCTCCGCGGCGATATCAAGGGAAAGCAGCCTTACATTCGCGGAATTGAACGCATTGACCGATATCTACGCCGAGACGTTTCGGCAAGACGGATTGACGGCAGGCACGTTGACTCTGATGGCCGTGCCCTCCAGTATCGAGATGATCGCTGCGGTTTTCGCGGTTTTCCGGGTGGGCGCCGTTCCCGTTCTGATAGATCCGGGAATGGGAGGACGGGGATTCCTAGCCTGCGTCAAAGCGACCCAGCCAAAAGCGATGGTGGGAGTGCCTAAAGCGCATTGGATGTCGTCGGTGTTTCCAAGGGCGTTTCGAAGCGTGAATCTCCGATTTTCCATCGGAGGAGGACTCTTCCCCGGCGCGGCGCGCCTGCCATCCGCGGCCACGTTCAAAAAGCGGAAAATGTCGACCCACCCCACAAAGATAGAGGAAACCGACCGCGACGACATGGCGGCGATTCTCTTCACGTCCGGTGCCACAGGCCCCCCGAAAGGGGTCGTTTACACCCATGGAATATTCATAGAGCAAACGAAACTTATAGGGGAAGTTTACGGTGCGGGCCCCGCCCACGTCGATATGCCATGCTTCCCGCTATTCGGCCTGTTTAGCGCCGCCCTGGGAATGCCTTTCGTCATCCCGGACTTCAACCCATCCTTTCCAGCCAAAGCCGACCCAGCGCTGATAGTCAACACAATAAACCGCCACAACGTCTCATTCTCGTTCGCATCTCCAACCCTTTGGCGCAACGTGGCGACGTATTGCATAGCCCACGACATCCGGTTGCCAAGTCTGAAAAAAGTTCTTATGGCGGGCGCGCCAGTTCCCCCTGCGCTTCATGCGGATTTGAAAAAGATTATCGCGGATGATGGCGACACGTTCGTCCCCTACGGTGCGACCGAGGCCCTCCCCGTGGCGAATATGACAGGCGGCATGATGACCGCGGAACTCGCGAAAAGGATAAACGATGGGGAAGGCTATTGCGTGGGCTCGCCACTCCCCGGGGTGGAAGCGCTAATCATGAAGACGAGCGACACGCATGTGCCCGAATGGAATCCGGACCTGGAAATGCCAAAGGGAGAAATAGGCGAAATTGTCGTCTCGGGCCCTATCGTCACGCCGGAATACCACAAAATGCCCGACCACACCGCCTTGGCGAAAATAAAAACTCCGGACGGCAATGTTATGCACAGGATGGGCGACATGGGCAGAGTGGACGAAAACGGCCGTCTTTGGTTCCTGGGTCGAAAAACCCACAGGGTTTTCACCGCGGCTGGAGTCATGTATCCCGTCGGAGTCGAAGCCGTGTTCAACAATCACGCCCACGTGCGCCGCTCCGCACTGGTGGGAATAGGGCAAAGAGGAAAGCAAATCCCCATACTGGTGGTCGAGCCCAACCCAGGTGTCCTCCCCCTGTCGGACAAGGAACGGAAAACATTCATCGCGGAACTCGCGGAGTTGGGAAAAAAACACCCGATGGCGAAAATGGTCGAGACATTTCTGTTCATCGACTCGTTGCCAGTTGACATCCGGCACAACGCCAAAATCGACCGTCTGGCGCTGGTTGAATGGGCTGCGAAAAGAAGCCTAAACCCTAAACCCTAAACCCAACACCTCTCCCCCTCGTCCACCTGTCGGACTCACACCCACGTCACCGCCCGGCGTTAAGATGCCGATTGTAATCCATGTCGAACCACATTGCGAACAGAAAGAATTGCATGGACATTACCATTGCGAATCCCGTTCCGAGCGCGTTTATTGGCGTTATGGAGCAACCGAGCCAAATCCACAGATAAAGCACCCGCGCCGCTAGCGGAATGGCTATCAGCCCCAACAAAAACCCCAAAAGATAAAAGAAAATCAGCGGATGGAAGTCGCGGACCACATACTTCAGCCACATACGTTTGACGAAAAGCCTTCCCATCAGAAAAAGCAGTTTGGGAATCGTATGATGAATCACCATCCCGCTACGCTCCCCAACCCCGTAAAGGGGATTGACTGGAACATCCACAACCCCCATGTCGTATATGTTCAACGTAACCAGCATATCGTTCGGCATGCCGTATCCGGGGTAAATCTCCTTTATCGGCACCATCTCCAAGCCCTTCCTCGAAATAGCCGTGTAACCACTTTGGGAGTCGGTGACATGCCAGTAGCCGCTAGCCACCTTGGTCATCATCGTCAAAACCGCGTTCCCGAAATACCTAACCTTGGGTATTTTACGGAACGCCTCGCCAGTGATAAAACGATTACCCTTCGAGTAGTCGGCGCGTCCCTCGGCGACTGGATCCAGTATGGCTGGCAAATCCTCCGGATCCATCTGGGCGTCTCCGGCCATCACCACGGCAATATCAATGTCGTGGGCCAGGCACCAGCGATACCCGCTGGCAATGGCGGCGCCAACTCCCAGGTTTTCAGAATGGCGCACTATTTTAACCCTCTTCCCCCCCTTTTTTTTAAGACGCTCCATCTCCCGCAGCGTCCCGTCGGAACTGCAGTCGTCCACAAGAACGATTTTATCGACAAAGCCCGGCATGCCGGCAACGACACCCCCGACCTGCGTCTCCTCGTTGTGGCATGGAACCACCACCCCGATTTTTTTACCTTTGTACATTGGAGCCCCCGAAAAAACACCAGTCACCTTTTGAGTATATACGGAAGACGGGCTTTTTCAACGTGGCGCGGCTGTTGCCGATATGCGAAAAGAGCGAGAATCCCCCCTTGTGTTTTGGGGGAAAGTTCTTATATTGCCGAGGTTCAGCTTGATAGACATGCGAAGCCCGAATTTGGCTAACAGGGAGCACTATGGACGAAGATACCGGCAGCAAAAAGATATCCCCGCAACTTCTCTGGAAGATTGTGGCGGGAGTGGTCGTGGTCATCGCTTTGGGAATGGTGGTGAGTAAAATAAACTCCAGCAGGAAAGCCCAGGCCGCCAGGGCGGCGCAGGCCGCGCAACTCCGCGAGACGTTGAGACTGAAAGCCGAAGAAGTAAAAAAACAGGAGAACACCGCATGGGAAAACGCCCAGCGCCAAGTGGTGAAATTGCGTGCGTCAAAGCATTACGACGCAGCTATAAAACTTCTCCGTGAATTCATAAAGGCTCATCCCGACGCCGAATCCGTGGCGGCGGCGAAATCCCAGATACAAGAGACGCAAAAAGCGATTAAAGCCATGGCCAAGGACAAGGAACGCCGTACGGCCGACATCCTGAAGGCGTTGGAAGCGAAATCCGAGGCGTTCATCCAAAAAGGCGAATTCGATAAAGCCGTAAACGTATATAAACATTACTCCGGAGAACTGGCAACAGAAACCGCCAAGGCTAGGGAAGACTTGCTGAAAAAGTGCAAAGTCCAAATTCGCCAGGCGAAATACCACGCCAAACGCAAGGCACAAAGCGAGAGGGACGCCTTCCTGGAAGCACTCTCTAAAGAACTGATCGAGGGCAAATTCAAGACCGCCCTCTCCAAATTCGAACACGCCCAATCGACAAAATCCTCCCCCACGGACGAGGTATTCAGCAAAGACACCAGCAAATCCTTGCGACAGCTCGCATCCGTAAACAAAATCATACGGGATTCCTTCAAGGCCGACATTAAGAAAAAAATAGCGGTCAAACTGAAGACCGGACACACGGTATCAGGAATCCTGATTAAGGTCAACGACAAGGGGAAACTGCTCGTCAAGGTCCCCAAAGGCAAAGCATCCTACGTGGTTACTACCGTGGACCTCGGAAACTTGGCTATCTCCGAAAAATACAAACGAGCATCCAAATATATGGTCCCGGACGCGGCGGCCATATATTTTGTCGCCTGCGCCGTTGCGGGGAAAAAATTCGATCTCGCCGAGGAAAAAGTGGCGGACACCGGCGTGTTCGCCACCGCCATCTCGCGCCTGGTGGCGGATATGTCGGAAAAAGCCACCGCCTTGAAGAGAACCGCTGGCCCCAACTCGAAAGTGGCGGGAGGCGGCCCTCCACCACTCATCCCGCCAGTCATGGCGGCCCACAGACTATATTGGTTCGCCGCGGGCTTGAGAATACGCGATCAGCTGGCCGGAAAAACTGTCACGGTAACGGGAATGGTTAACCAAGTCTCCAACGACCCCCAAGGCTTGAAAATAGAACTGTATAATGGCAGGGTTGTTTGCCACGCGCCGCAAATGAGCGGACTTCCCATAAAACAATTCTACGACACCCAGAAAAAACTGAAACACAACAAACGCAACGACTTCCATAGCTTTCTAATAAAAGCCACCATTAGGGGCGTGGTCAAACCGGCCAAGGCCGGCGCCGTCAACCTGGAAAAGGCGGAAATCGTCAATTGGTACGGTGTGGAGGTACTATACCAGGGAGCTTTCTTGGAATTCAACATCGAAGCCGAACCATCTGGCGGCACCATAACCAACTACCGCGAGCCGCTAAAAAGTAAAAGCGTGGACGTGACCGGTTTCCTGGACACTTTCCAGGACCGAGGTGCGAAACTCTTGATGAAGGTCGGGAAGAAATGGAACTTGACCATAGGCAACGACCCCCTGTCGCTTGCTACGGAAGCACGCCAAATATACACTATCATGTGTAAAAAAGGCTTCCGCTCAGCACTCAAATTAACAATCAAAGCCGAAGACGACAACGCGAAAATGAAGCTCCTCAAAAACGCCAGCATTGTCGACTGGAAAGCGACGGGAGGCGCAATCGCCCTCTACCCCATACAAAACTACATCAGCGATAGCGTCACCTTGTCCGAAAGCAACGCATTGAAATAGGGCCTGCTGAATAATTGACAAGTGCTTAAGAATTATTGGGTTAAATACCGTTTTGGTGGTGTCATCTCCAAGGTTTTGGGAGCGAATCTCCCAAAATCCTTGGAGCCGACTGACATTTGAGGCACTTGCCAATTCCGCGACCTCGGCGACCAACGACACAACAGCGGACGTTATCCTATACGGGGGATTGCACATGCCATGCTCTTTTGCCATACCTCAACGTGGACGAACCCCTAGGCGGAGCCACACACTCCTCCAGCGACCGGAAAAACATACCATGCACGCCCCCCCCTTTTCCAATTCCCGGAATGGCGCCCCAAAATATCGAACCACTAATGGATACTAATACACTCTAATAATTTTTATTTTCCCCCATCCATTCGTGTCTATTCGTGTTCATTCGTGGTTCTACCCTCTTTTTTAGTGTGTTTCATGGACCCACCTGTATTTAGCATATTCGCGGCAAGGGCGGTGACCGCAGCGTCGATTGTGGCGCATTTCGGGACGGCGGGGGAAGCGCTGGAGAGGTGGTGTTTCAGGGCGGCCAGGGTGGGTTCGCCGATTACCGCCAGGTCTTTGCCGTCGAGGGCGGCGGCACCGAAGTTGTCGTTGAACGCCTCGACCGCCGATGAACTTGCGAAAAGCGCGGCGTCGAAATCGGGCAGGGATTCCGGCGTAAGGCGGACATTCTTGTAGATTGGGAGGTCGAGCAGGTCGAGTTTCAGCGCGGAATCCGCGAAAAGTTCCGACGCCGGGGCGGCCAGATCGGAACGGACACGGGCAATTCTATCGCCGTCGCGGAATTCGCGAATCGCCAGTTTCCGTATCCCTTTCGCACCGAAATCGCTATCCGGAACGGCATCGGGGAATATGCCTTTGGCGATAAACACTCGAGCGGTCCCCGGCCCGGCGACCATGATTTTGGGGATATGCCTGGCATCTATGTTCAAGGATGCGAGGGCGTCGAGGAATATCTCCGCGGCGGCCGGAGAGGTGACCACCACCCAATCGCATTGGGTTATCCCCGCCAATTCCGCGATCCGTTCGGTGTCCGGCCGCAGCTCGACCAAGGGGAATATGATCGGGCGTCCCCCCATCCATTCGACAAGCGACGCCGCCCGCTTCGAGAGGTCTTTGGAGGCAGTCAGGAGGACTCTTGCGCCGCGGAACGCGCCACGCCGTTTGAATATGAATTCCGGGGAAGCGGTTTCGCCCGAGATTATTATTCCGGGGGCCTCGGGGTTTTCGGGCAGTTTCCCCTCCGCCGCCTCTCCGAGGGTTGTCGTTACGATTTTCTCGTCATGCGTCCCTGCGGAAAAGACGATGGCGAAAGGCTCGTCGGGGGAACGGCCCTCGCCGCGGAGTTCGCGCGCTATTTCCGGCGCGCTTTTCGCGCCCATCATAATAATCAAGGGGGCGTTCAGTCTTTCATTTTTGTCCGGCCAGGTGATTTCGTGTGGTGTCGCACCCCGTTTTCTAGGTGTGGCGACCGTGAAGGTTCTAGCGATTCCAGCCCGCGTGGGGAGGAGTCCGGTGCCGGTTGTAGCCGCCGACACCGACGTTACCCCCGGGACGACTCGGAACGGCAGGCGCAAGGCATCGAGCGCGTCAATTTCCTCGGCGAGTCTACCGAAGAGTCCGGGGTCGCCGCCCTTGAGCCTCACGACGCGTTCCCCGCGGCTGGCGCGTTCGGTTATCAGGGCGGAGATTTCGTTTTGCGGCATCGAGTGTTTTCCCGATCGTTTGCCTACGAACACCGCCTCGGCGGTTTCGGGGAGATTTTCCAGTAGCGCCTCGGACGCCAGGGCGTCGTAGAGGCAGACATCGCATTCGCCAAGCAATCTCACAGTCGCGGAAGTCGCGAGTCCGGGGTCGCCGGGGCCGGCGCCGACGAACGCGACGGATTTGACATACAGCGCACGGATTGTCTCCATGACGGGATCGCCCGCCTTGAAAGTCACCGCTAGAACGCCTTGCCCGGGAGGTGTAGGCAATTCGCTCAACGGGATGGTTTCCACAGCCCGGTCACGCAGTCCCAGACGTTCCAGCGCCGCCAAGGCCATAATCAGGATGTCGAACCGCCCCTCGTCGAGTTGCTTCAACCGTTCTTGAATGTTGCCTCGAATGGGTTCGAGGCAGGCGTCCGGGAACGCGTATTTCGCGTATTCCGCCCTTCTATCGCTGCTAACGCCCACGACGGGATTAGGCGGCAGGTCGGCGACGGCCATACCGTTTCGGGTTACGATAGCGTCCTCCCTAGAGGCCCGCCAAGGGAGCCAGAACCAGTCCAGCCCCTCTGGCACGGGGGATGGCAGGTCTTTGGCGCTGTGGACGGCGCAGTCCAAGCGTCCGTCCAACACCGCCTGGTCCAAGTCGCGCGTGAAAAAGTCGGGATCGCTGGTTCTGAGGTCGGTGGACTTGTCGCGGTCGCCGGGGGTGTCGAATTCCACCACGTCGAAACGGACGCTTGGAAAATCATTTTCGATGGCTGCCGCCGCGGAACAGGCTTGAATTAGAGCCAATTCGCTTCTTCTAGTTCCCAATTTGAAATTCAGTTTTTCCATTTCCAAACACCTCGGCCAGTTCCGCGTCTTCGCGAGGCAATCTCTTCTTCTTTCTCTTTCCCTCGCAGAGAAGCAAAGAACGCGGAGATACTAAATCCGAAATCCTAAACCCGAAACTCGAACCAAATTCAAATGTTCCAAAACTGACTCCTCGAACGTTTCCGCCGTATTATTTCTGATTTGAGTCATTCGCATTTTTCTTCCGTCCTTTCCAACCACTCGCTTCGCTGGAGACTTGTAGCAGGTGGTAAATGTTTTGATAGTTCCGCGCGTTGCCTGCTCCTCAGGCTCGTCGTTCCTAGGGTAGGACTAAAGTCAGAAGTGCTAGTCCAGCCCCCGCCGTCTCAAAATCCGCCATAATGTCATCAAGCCCTATGTCAATCCATACTGGTGGAGTTTCCGGTGCATGGTTCGTCGACTTATACCAAGGAGTTCGGCGGCTTTCGTACGGTTACCTCCGGTCTCGTCGAGCGCTTTGATGATCAAGGCCTTTTCGTTAGCCTCCAAGTTCAGGGACGAGGTCAGCACTGGACGCTTGACGGCTCCTGGCACCACCGACTCGCGAATATGGACGGGGATAGAGTCCTCGTCGAGGAGATGTCCCCTAGTCATAACGACCATTCTCTCGACGCAGTTGCGGAGTTCGCGGACGTTGCCCGGCCAGTCGTAGGCGAGGAGAATGTTCAGCGCTTTATCCGAGAAGCCCTGCAACTCCTTTCCAGCCTCAGCGGCGAACTCGTTGGCGAAGGTATCGAGCATAAGTGGGATATCCTCTTTGCGCTCCCTCAACGGAGGCATATGGATAGCCACCACGAAAAGCCTGAAGAAAAGATCCTCGCGGAACTCGCCTTTCTCGACCATGGCCTTTAGGTCTCGGTTTGTGGCGGCGACGATTCTAGCGGATGTTGTTATTTGTTCGACACCCCCCACGCGTTCGAATGTTCTGGATTCCAAGACCCTAAGCAGTTTAACTTGAGTCTGCTTGTCGATCTCGCCGATTTCGTCAAGAAAGATTGTACCGGCCTCGGCCAATTCGAAACGTCCCAATCGGCGTTCAACGGCACCCGTGAACGCTCCCTTCTCGTGTCCAAAAAGCTCGCTTTCCAGGAGATTGGCAGGCAACGCCGCGCAATGAACAGGAACGAACGGCCCGGAACGCCCGCTCAACTGGTGTATCGACTGGGCCACAAGCTCTTTTCCGGTTCCGCTTTCGCCGGTTATCAGGACCGTTGTTTTGGCTGGGGCAATTTGCCGGATGGTGTCCACGACTTGGCACATAGCGGTTGAATCGCCGATCAGGCTTTCCAGTCCGAATTTACGGTCGAGGCGTTTTTTAAGTTCCCGATTCTCCTTTTCGAGTTTGCGCGATTCGAGCGCTCTTTTGACGACCAGCTCGAGCTGGTCCAGGTTCACGGGCTTCGAGATGAAATCGTACGCACCGGCCCTCATGGCTCCGACAGCGCCTTCGATAGAGCCATACGCGGTTAATATTATCACCAGCGGCGGAGAGCTTTTCTTCAACGCCTCCTCGAGGACATCCATCCCATCCGCGCCTGGCATTTTGAGGTCGGTGAGCACTATATCGAAATCACGGCGCCTAAGAATATTTCCACCTCGGAAGCCGTCTTCCGCCAAGGTGATGTCGTATTTTGGTCTTAGGAGACGCGCGAGCCCCTCTCGGGTATTGCGCTCATCCTCGACGATCAATATTTTCGCTCTTTCTTTCGATGCCATTTCCCACCTACTGGTTCCGCTAAAGGCAAGCGTACGGAAACCTGAATATACAATGTCCGCCCGCCGATTGCAACGCCCCCGGCCTGGTCGTTGGACGAAAGGAGCCACAAGTGAAGACATCGCCTTGAAAAACAGTCGCTGGTCTCTTATTGTCGGACGCGGGATTGGCGACGGGACGGGTGTTTCCGCAAGAATAGCGTCCTCCGCCCATAAGTTTGCCTGGAACAAGCACATGAATATTTTAGGGATATCGGCATTTTACCACGACTCGGCGGCAACGCTTCTCGTCGATGGCGAAGTAGTGGCGGCGGCGCAGGAGGAGAGGTTCACGCGGATCAAGCACGACTTCAATTTCCCCGCCAACGCGGTCCAATTCTGCTTGCGACACGCCGGCTTGTCGGTCTCAGACATTGATTATGCGGTATTCTACGACAAACCGCTTCTGAAATTCGACCGTCTTCTGGAAACCTACCTGGCGTTCGCACCCCGCGGATTCGGCTCCTTCTCCAAGGCGATTCCGTTGTGGTTGAAGCAAAAAATCAATATCCGCCGAGTCATACACAAAGAGCTTGGCGATGGTTTCCGCGGAAAAATACTGTTTCCGGAGCACCACGAGTCCCACGCGGCTAGCGCCTTTTTCCCCTCCCCTTTCGAAAAAGCGGCGATACTCACGTTGGACGGCGTTGGAGAATGGGCCACGGCGAGTATCGGAGTCGGCGACGGAAACCGGGTTGAGATTCTACAGGAATTGCGATTCCCGCACTCGTTGGGACTTCTCTACTCGGCTTTCACATACTACATCGGGTTCAAGGTCAACTCCGGCGAGTACAAACTGATGGGACTCGCACCATACGGCGAGCCCGTCTACGCGGAGACGATAAAGACGCGGTTGATGGAGCTCTTGGAAGACGGTTCCATTTGGATGGACATGTCGTATTTCAATTACTGCCAAGGACTGACAATGACCTCGAGAAAATTCCACGATCTGTTTGGAGCCCCTCCCCGCGAGCCCGAAACACCAATCACGAAAAAAGAGATGGATTTGGCGGCGTCGGTGCAGGCGGTGACGGAAGAGGCCATGCTCAAAATGGCCCGTCACGCGAGAAAGGTTGTCGGAGCTGAAAACATTTGTCTCGCCGGGGGTGTGGCGCTGAATTGCGTCGGCAACGGCAAGCTTCTCCGCTCCGGCGTTTTCGACAACGTGTGGATCCAACCCGCGGCCGGGGATGCCGGAGGGGCTCTCGGAGCGGCACTTCTGACCTGGTTCCAGCTTTTGGACAACAGCCGAACTCCCAATCCAAGCGATTCGCAGAAAGGCTCGCTTCTCGGGCCGTCCTTCGACGACACGGAAATCGCTAAAAGGCTGGACGCGTTGGGAGCCAAGTTCAAGCGAATTGAAAGCGACACCAAGTTAGTGGACGAGGTTTCTGACATGCTGGTAGCGGGAAAAGTCGTGGGGTGGTTCCGCGGCAGGATGGAGTTCGGCCCCAGGGCGCTAGGGGCCAGGAGTATCATCGGCGACGCTGGCAACCCCGAAATGCAGACGAAAATGAATCTCAAGATAAAATACCGCGAATCGTTCCGTCCTTTCGCGCCGTCGGTTTTGGCCGAGGATGTATCCGAGTATTTCGAAATGGAGACCGAGTCGCCTTACATGCTCCTTGTGGCGCCAGTGAAGGGATCCCGCCGGAGACAACTCTCAAGCGAAGAGGAAAAGATCATGGAGAAGGACGACGATTTGAGAAAGCGGGTCAATATACCTCGCTCGGACATTCCTGCAGTCACTCACGTGGACTACTCGGCGCGGGTGCAGACGGTGGACAGGAAGCGGCATGGAGCGTATTACGATCTGATTAAGCGTTTCAAGGAGAAAACGGGCCGCGCGGTCATCATCAACACCAGCTTCAATATACGAGGGGAGCCCATAGTCCACTCTCCCGAAGACGCCTACCGTTGCTTCATGCACACCGAGATGGACGCGTTGGCCATGGGCAACAATATATTGATCAAGGAGGAGCAGCCGCGTCTGTCGGAAGAGGAAAAGAACGCGTACAAAAGCTCCTTCACGCTGGATTGAAGGTCAGCGGGAGGTTTCCCTCGGACATGAGAGGTGGGTGCTTCCTCGCACGATACGGGAGTCTTTCCCGAAATAGAGTTTGCGACTTCCGCAGAACGTGGTAAATTTCGCGCGTCCCCAGTAGTGTGACTGAAGCGAGGGAGAGGATGGTGTTGAATGGCTGGAATCACGTTTCCATGTCCTGATTGCGGAAAACCTGTGGCATCCGACGATTCCCTTTGCGGGCAAGCTATCGTCTGCAACGCGTGCGGAAAGGATATCCAGGTGCCTATTCCCGGGCTGGAGCCTGGGATGGAGGTGGGCGACTTCAAGCTCCTCGAGCCTATCGGCTCCGGAGCCATGGGCGAGGTTTGGCTTGCCGAGCAGACCTCGATGAACCGCAGGGTAGCGCTGAAAGTACTGTTTCCCCATCTCGCCTCGGACCGGAGATTCGTGGATCGATTCGACCGCGAAGTGAAAAATTCCGCCAAGCTCTCCCATCCCAACATAGTTACGGCCTTCCATGCGGGGCGAGACAAAGGGGTTCACTATTTGGCGATATCGTTTGTCAAGGGACGCTCCATCGAAGAAATTATCGAGGACGACGGGCCATTCTCCGAGAAAGATGCCCTCAAGATCATCTTGGCCCTGGTGTCGGCCTTGGAATACGCTTGGGAAGAGTGCAGGATACTCCACAGGGACATCAAGCCCTCCAATATAATATTGAACGAAAAAGGGATTCCCATGCTTTTGGACATGGGAATATCCAAGAGTTTGGACGAGGACACCGCTCTCACGATGACCGGCACGGTTGTGGGAACGCCATACTATATGAGCCCGGAACAGGCTGTCGCGTCCGAAGATTTGGATTTCCGCACGGACATGTACTCTCTGGGGGCCACGCTTTACCATATGCTTTCAGGCGTGGTTCCATTCGACGCGTCCACCGCCATGGCGATCATAATGAAGCATATCAACGACGCGTATCCTCCAATCCGCGAAAAAAATATTGATATCAGCGTTGAATGCGAAGCTCTTCTTAAAAGAATGATGGAGAAAGAACGCGAGAAGCGTCCATCGAGCTGGTCGGAACTTAGCAAGGATATTGAATTGGTCCTTGAAGGGAAGCCTCCGAACATGCCCCTCCCGCTCGAGGAATATGTGGATTTCGGAGAGGAAACCTACGTCGGCATGTCCGCCATATCACCAATGGAAGCGTCCACCGCCAACAAAATTGAAATTGGTGATGCCACAAAGATGGCGACTCAGATAACATTTGACACGTCAAGCGACAACCCCACGGATAACCGGGACCAAACCGAAAAACCAAAGGGAAAGGACGGCGGGGGCCCGCCCTCTGGCAAGGACAAGAAAACGCTGTTTATCGTAATTGGGGCCGCCATAGTTCTAGCGTGTATCGCGTTTATTGCGATAGCGGCTATAACCTTCATGTATTTCGGACGAAAGGCCCCGGAAAGCCCCGCGTCTCCCACGCGGGTCTCGCGGAATTCGCGGAATTCCAGAACAAATGACTCCATAGCGAAAAATGGCTCGTCCCAAAGCGCAAAGGGTGTCCCCGCGAAGGCCCCATCCCCTGGCAAGGACGCGGAAAAAGAGCTTTCCGGGCCGGAAGCCGATTTCGTTAAATTCGCCGACAACTTCGACGTGACCAAAAACACGTCGTTGCACGCCAAAACCTTCTGGTCGGAGCACAGCGGCTCCGAGCACACTTGGAGCGGAAAAGTGGCGTATGTCAAAGGGGGTATTTGGAAGGCGGAGATAGGAGTGGCCTGCCCAGGCAGGATGCTTTACAAAAGATTCAACGTTATACTTGTAACCTCGGAAAAATCGAACGCCGCCAAGCTCAAGATCGGCCAGACGATCACGTTCAAAGGGAATGTCTACAACTACAAACCGAAATCCAACGGCGCGGTCATCGTATACATGAAAAATGTCAAACTGCTGGATATCCCCGACGGGGAGGAATAACCCCCCGAGCTAGCTTTTCATCCCAGCGATAATCTTCCGCAGAAGAGGGATGTCCATCGTGGTGTGCTCGACCTTGTTTCCCAGTCCGTTGGGAAGGGTCACATGTAGTTCTCCGCCAAGATGCTCCCTGAAATCCTCCAAAGCGACGGCGATAAAGCCCGCGTCGGGGTTAAGTTCGGGACAGTCCAAGGGGAGCCCCAAGATTTGAAAGGCCGACTTCAAATCGTCGAAAACCTTTTTTTCCAAGAGACCTTTTTCGATAGCGTAAAGCGTATCGACTAGCAATCCAATAGCCACGGCCTCGCCATGCCTGATTTTTCCGTAGGAATCCATTTCGAGCTTGTGAGCTAGCCAATGTCCGAAATCGAGGGGTCTGGCCGATCCGGTCTCGAAAGGGTCGCCCGAATTGGCGATATGGTCAAGATGAATAATAGCGCAACGTCGCACGAGTTCCTCCATGGCCGGACGGTCGCGTTTCGCCAGCCTCGGAGCGACGTCAACGAGCCATTGGAAAAAATCGGCGTCTTTAATCATGGCGACTTTGAACGCCTCCGGGATTCCCGCCAACCAGTCCCTGAGCTCCAAGGTGTCCAGGAAGTCAAAGTCGTTGATGACAGCCACTGGAGGGGCGAAGGTTCCAATGTAGTTTTTCTTTCCGAACATATTGATGCCGGTCTTAACCCCCACGCCGGAATCGCATTGGGCTAGGACAGTGGTTGGAACGCGCACCTGTCGGAGTCCGCGGTGCACGAGGGAAGCGGCGAATCCAACAGCATCCAAAAACGCGCCACCGCCAATGATAACGACAATAGAATGCCTATCCAGAAGAGCCCCGCTAAAAGATTCCAAGAGCCCTGGCAAGGCGCCCATCCTCTTGGAATTCTCGCCACCGTGCATCAGTTCCAGGGAATACGAATAAAGCAAAACGCCGAGGTTTGTATCGGCGTATTTCTCAATCATGCGCAGCAAGTCCGGGATGTAATCTAGCAACTCTTCCTCCACCGCGAACAACGCGCGTTGCGGCGCGTCTATGTCCGGCCCGAGAATGGATTCGAACAGGGAGAAAATCGCTGGATTATCCGGATTAAACGCGTCCGAAGTAAAGATCACCTCGTATTCGAATGCTAATTCGATACGCCGCCCGAATTTTATTGTTTTAGCGTTCGCCATTTTCCTCACTCGGAACAGTACCGGATTGGCATTGACTCGACGAGCGACTCAGATTGTCCGTGAGAACGACGGCTGTCGCCCTACTTTCGCCGAATCATCCGTCCAAGGCATCCCTGAGGATGTCGAAAAACTCCTCTTTGGAGACGTTTTCCAAGCATTTGCCCCGGTGGTCCAGTTTTTCATTCACTTTTATCGCGGTTTCGGTCATTTTGTCGTGAGTCTCATCGGAGCCCCCAACCAAATGGAAATTGTCGCCGTTAGTAATTCTGACGTGTCCGTCGTCATCATCCAATCCCACCCCCAGGAGGATGGGGTTTGGTTTCCGGTTGAAAGAACCGCCATCGGCTTCACGCATGACCATATCCTTTGCATTCACCAAGAAGGACCTAACCCCCTGGCTGATTTTTTTTGACTTCGTCGATATTATGAATTGTTCCGCATCGCGGACATTTCAAATCATTTTTAGAGAATGTGGGAGGGACTTTTATCCGCACTCCGCAGGAGCAGGGGATAAACAGGAATCCATTGAGTCTGTGCAGGATATCGGTCGCCTCGCGGGTTTGTTTTTTCACATCCACCGGTTTTTGCTCCGGGGTCACGCCACGCATTCTAAGCTCCTCGTCCGAGCGTAACGAGGTCGCCCCGATTACATTTTTACCCGTGACGTTTTTAAACGCCTGGTTGTAGGCGGCCAGCCCAACGGTGGAGCCCATGGTGCGTAGAATTTTGATTCTCTCGCTTGTTGGTGGATGCGTGCTCAGGATAAAATCCCCCGAGGCGCCATCGTCACTCCCCGAAGCAGCCAACATAGGGGGGACGATATACATCGGGGACGTCACGCGGTTGGCGGCCACCAGCGGGACTCTGGCGCCCGATATTTTCTCCAAGGCCGAAGCGAGTCCCTCGGGATATCTGGTGAAGACGGCCGAGCAGGCGTCGGCCAAGTATTCCCTGCTCCTGGAACATGCGAAATATATTATATTGGCCAATATCGGAGCTAGTATGGCCAAAACGAGAGCCAGAACGAATACGATGATTTGGAGATTGCCACCCTCGCTACTAGAACGGGAGCGGCGCCTGCCTCCGAACATAGCGCCGTAGAAAACGCTTCTTGTGAATATGTCGGCAATAATAACGATCGTTCCAACCATCACTCCGGCAATGGTCATAAATTGGGAGTCCTGGTTTTTTATATGCCCTATCTCGTGCGCCACGACACCTTGAAGCTCGTCTCTTGAAAGGATGGAGAGAAGCCCCGTGGTGACAGCCACGGCAGCGTTGTCAGGGGACCCTACCGCAAAGGCGTTGGGCGCCTTCTCCTCCATGATAAAAACCCTCGGGGTCGCTGGCAGAGAGGCCGCGATACGCATTTCCTCGACAATGTTGTGGAGCTGGGGGGCATCTTTCTTGGACACCTCGCGAGCGCCGGAAACCGCCAAGAGGATATTGCGCCCCTGGGAAAGAGCGATCAAGGTCATGATAAACCATATGGCGCCAGCCACCAAGGCGCCGAAAACAGCGGGTCTAGGGTCCTGCGTTCCAAACCAAAACCCACCGATGGCCCCACCAAGCGCCAGCAACAAAAGCCCCATACAAGCGATGAGGACGATCGACTTTCTCTTGTTGGCTTTAATCGCTTCCCACATTTCGTAAATCCGTTTAATGCCAAGGCTTGCCTAATGTGTTGGCAAGTCCTTTATTCCCATTCGGTCAAGCCTCTTCTTAGCGATGCTGCATCCAAGATTTTGAGAACGTGTCTCCCAACCACCTTGGAGCCAGCCAATATTTTTCATTCAACGTCGAGCACTTGCCAATTCCGCGAAAATTGGGAACGATGACGGCAACACCCCCAAGTACCCGCGAGGGGGCCCAAGGGGCTTCACAATTATCTCCCGGGGAAATCGCCGACACTCGAGCTAAATCCCGAAGACCCAACGTCCATCCGCGAGCGACAAAGTCCCGGCACCCCTTCGAAGTTGGTCTAGAACTTAACCTGCGGGGCTTCCCTCTGCTCCTCGTCCTTGAGTTCGAACAGCTCCATCTGCTCAAAGTGTCCGATTCCAGCGACGATGTTGGAGGGGACCATTTGGGTTTTGGTGTTGTATACCATGACCTGGTCGTTGTACGCCTGTCTGGCGAAAGATATTTTGTTCTCCGTCGAGGTCAATTCCTCCTGGACTTGCATGAAATTCTGGTTGGCCTTGAGGTCGGGATACTGCTCCACGACTACCATCAATCGGCTCAACGCGTTGGAGAGTTCGCCCTCGGCCGCAGCTTGTTGCGCCACCCCGGAGGCGTTGACGGCCTTGCTTCTGGCCTCCACAACCGCCTCGAGAGTTCCTTTCTCGTGTTTGGCGTAGCCCTTGACAGTCTCGACCAAGTTGGGAATGAGGTCATGCCTACGTTTGAGCTGGACATCTATTTGCGCCCATGCGTTTTTAGCTTGATTCCTCAGCATCACTAACGTGTTGTAGGTCCCAAAGAACCAAAACAGCACCACGAGAACAATCACCCCGACCACTATCAAAACAATCCACAACGGGTCCATAATACTTATCCTCCTTTGGCTCGCACACTCAAAATAAACACAACTTCAAAATAGCCCTACACCAAGCACTATGCAAGCTCAATCGCCACCCTTTGAAAAGAAGTCTCCCGCACCAAGCTTCTCCACCGTCTCCTCGAATGAGCCCTCCGAGGAACATCTAGGACGGATAACAAGCCGTCCCTGGAACGTCTCGGAGGAGAGCTTCGCGAACCATTCCGCGAGAAGCGCGACCGATATAGCGTTCCCCGTCTCGGGTTCGAACGCGAAACACGCGGAATCAGTCATGAGGAGAAACGGGGCCGCCAATCCATCCGGAGGGGCGGCGCCTCCCGGCTCATGAGGATGCGCCTCTATCTTGAGTCGGATATTCGGGCACATGGACTCGCGCAGGATGGCGGTCCAGTAATCCATCGCGTCATTCGACGACGGGGAGGGCACCCGCACGGGGAGCAGCAATCTCATGTTTTTGTCAACAAGATGGTAGCAAAGTCTTTTCAGCAAAAAGATATTGGCTTGCCACTCCTCCCCGCTTTCGGAAATATCCCTAAGTCCCCCGATGTGCATGGAAACACCCCGCGCCCCCACAGAAGCCGCCCGCTCCAGCATACGCCCCATTTTCTCAAAAAAGGCGTCAACAACAGCCGGCGACTGCGTGGCGACGTTGGACGCCACGGCCAATGGGGCGATATCCGCCACCTCTACGACCTCCGGCCCTATATCGAAAGCTCTCCTGGCGCGGTCCACGCGATCGTCCTCCAACCATTCTCCCGGGATCTCCACACCTCCGAATCCCGCGGCCGCGACCGCCGCCAAGGCCACGGCCGGATCAATAGTACCATTGGAAATGCCAATGGCGAAGTCTTTTTTTTCTGGTTTCCGGATTTCGTCCGCAGTATTCATCGCCTTCCACCTCTTCCCATATCCCGCGCCAATTCCGCGTATCGCTCCACAAAAACTTTAATATTGACATTCCTGTCAAAATCCCCCCTCGCCCGCTTGGCGTTCTCAATCAACGCCGGGCGCATCGACTCCAACCCGTCCACCGCTTTCCTCATGGCATCCGACACGCTATCGACGGAGACATCGTCCAAAAGAAATCCCGTGCGGCCGTCCTCCACCAGCAGCTTGGAAGCCGGCATCTCAACCACCACGGGGAGGATTCCGCTGGCGCAAACTTCAATCAACGAGCTCGACACGCCCTCCGTCCCGATAATCGACACGTATATATCGGCTCCTCCAAGTTCCCGTCGCAGGTCCTCCTCGGATAGATGCCCCAGAATGGCGACGCTGTCTCCAAGGCCCGCGTCCTCGACGATGGCTGAAATCTTCTCCGATTCGGGTCCGTCACCGGCTATTCGCAGTTTAGCGCCTGGAACGCCCTTTTGGAACCGCTTGAACGCCTCCACCAAGGTATCGATACGATATTCGGGATACAGCGAACGCGTCGATATGAAGACGGGTTTTTCGGGATTGAAGGAGGACCTGTCCTCCAAGGCCGGCAGGACGGCCAGGTCTATTCCTCTGTGCAATGTCAGTATTTTATTCTCGTCCGCGCCAAACTCCAAGAGCCCGTCCCTGATATTGGGCCCCCATGCGTGGATCAAATCGGCGTGCCGAATGGCTTTGCGGGCAAATCGCTCCAAAAGCTTACCGCGCCATCGGGACGGGCGCCTCAAAAACACTATTTTCTCGTTCTGCGCCGCTAAAACCAGCGGATGGAATCCTGATCCCGCGGCGAGATATCCATAGCTAGTCACGCGGTACGCCAGCAGGATGTCGGGCTTGATATCTGAAATAAGGGTCTTGACGCTTCCCACCCCCAGCAAGGTTCTTAGCCGGGGTGGCATACCCACAGGGCCAATAGGCCAAGCGCCGTCGGAACCGTCGGTCCGAGTGGACGCCAACACCACCTCGCACCCCGCTTCCCTCAACCCCTCCGCGAAAGAAACGGTATTGGGACTGGAGGGCTCCCCCAGAAAAAGGACCTTCAGTTTTTCTCTATCGGACTCCATATATTCCGTCAATAAACGACTGTCGTCTCTTCTTTTCAAGCCATTCAACCGCTTCTTTTCCTTGACAAAGTCGCCCCAGGCGGAATTTTACGCCCCTCAAGTGTGTGAGTCAACATGAAACGCGGTGGTTAATATGGGATTCAAGTTGGTTAGTGGCATTATGGATTTCCTGGAGGAGGAGTTCGGCACGTCTCCGTCCTCGATTCGCTTGGAGCCTTGCCCCGGAGATATGGGCGGGGATTTCACCGTAAACTGTTTTCGATTCGCCCAGGAATTAAAGACGAACCCCATGAACTTGGCTGGCCGAGTAGGGGAATTCCTCCGTGGACGTCCGGACGTGGAAGGCGTTGATGTCGTAAAAGCGTTCGTGAATATACGCATGGCCGCCGACGCCCTTCATGAAGCCGCTATCGCCAGATCGAATGAACTTCCCTCGGAAGCCTCCCCAGACGGTGGTCGACGCAAAATACTTGTCGAATACTCGGCCCCCAACACCAACAAGCCTCAACACTTGGGACACGTCAGAAACAACACGCTCGGAATGGCGTTGGTCTCTCTGCTAAAACGGGTGGGACACGATGTCGTAGCGGTCAATCTAGTGAACGACCGGGGAATCCACATCTGCAAATCGATGGTGGCTTACCGTCAGTTCGGAAATGGGGCGACACCGGAATCGACGGGGAAAAAAGGCGACCACTTCGTCGGCGATTTCTATGTCAAATTCGAAGAGGAGTTCCGCAAACAGTTGTCGGAATTGCGCTCAAGCGCCCCGGATGCCGCGGACAAAAGCGCTGACGAGCTTTTTGGGGAGACCGAGATTGGACGCGAAGCCCAAGAGACCCTCCGTGAATGGGAGGCGGAGAATCCCGAGACCAGAAATTTGTGGAGCATGATGAACGCATGGGTATTCGATGGCTTCGAGGCCACATACAAGCGGATGGGCGTGGAATTCGACAAGACCTATCTCGAAAGCAACACATACACATTGGGACGGGACATCATCCTGGAAGGCCTGGACAAGGGAGTGTTCCAAAAACGCCCGGATGGAGCGGTGGTTATCGACCTTGGGAAAAAACTGGGGGAAAAGGTCGTATTGCGGTCGGATGGAACAAGCGTCTACATCACGCAGGATATCGGCACCACCTTGAAAAAACGCGAAGATTTCGCCCCGGACATACAGGTCTGGGTTGTGGGAGACGAACAAAAACGTCATTTCGAGGTTCTATTCGAAATCCTAGAGCGCCTTGGGGTCGCATCAAAAAACAACTTCCATCATCTGGCGTACGGGATGGTGAATCTTCCCTCCGGCAAGATGAAAAGCCGTGAGGGGACGGTTGTGGACGCGGACGACCTGTTCGACGAGATGGCGGATTTGGCCAGGAAAGCCACCTTGGAACGCCACAACGAGGCGCTGGATGACCTTGAGGAAAGAGCGGAAAGCATTGGAATGGGCGCGCTGAAATTCATGCTCCTGAAATTCAATCCCAAGACAACGATTATGTTCAATCCGGACGAATCGGTCAAGTTCGAAGGAGACACTGGGCCCTACGTGCAATATGCCTGCGCTAGAATCAGCTCCATTCTCAGGAAAGCCGGCCTGCCCATCGATTCCCCGGTGGCGGAGCAAATAGATTGGAGTCTGCTAGACACTCCCCACGAACGGGCTCTGTCGGTTATGGCATCGCAATATCCATTCGTTCTAACAAAAGCCAGTGACGCTATGGACTGCTCGGGCATCGTGTCCTACCTTTTGGATTTCGCCAAGGCTTTCAACCGTTTTTACCGGGAATGCCCAGTCCTCGGAGCCAAGGACGAAACGCTTCGAAACGCCCGATTGGAACTATGCAGACGCTCGAGGGAACTTATGGCTGACGGCCTGAAAACCCTAACCGTGGATGTTCCCGAGGCAATGTAGGGCTCGCTGAATGCCTGGTGCGTCACCGTTTTTCAATCTTCGGTTTCGGGGTTTTTCCGAACAAGGCCATGACTTTTTGAAGATCCTGCCATACGGCCGCCTTGGCGGACGGATTCCGTAGTAGATACGCGGGATGAAAAGTGGGCATAACGCGTATCCCGCTAAATTCCATCCAGTTCCCACGCAATTTCGTCACGCCAGTTTTCCCCAAAAGATACTTTAGGGGTACCGCCCCTAGCAAAACAATAACCTTGGGGGATATCAGCTCTATCTGCCTTAGAAGAAACGGAAGACACGCCGCGGCCTCGGAATCCTCGGGATTGCGATTACGCGGTGGACGGCATTTCACGATATTGGCTATATATACTTCCGAGCGCTGGAAAGTCATGGCGTTTATCATTCTTGTGAGGAGTTGCCCCGCCTCCCCAACGAAGGGGACGCCAATCTCGTCCTCGTCGCGTCCCGGCCCCTCCCCGATGAACATCAAATCGGCGTCCGGAGCACCAGCGCCAAACACAAGATTCTTCCTCTCTTGGTGGAGCGGACAGGAAACACAAGAACGCGCCGCGGCCAAAAGCTCGCCCAACGACATACTCGCCAGATCCGCCGAAGCGATTGTTGGCGCCTCCCGAGGAGGCGCGACTACATCTTGCGGGCTCACCACCCCGGCATCGTCCGGGGAGTCGCTCATGAACTCCTCCAACACACCAGAAGAGAGCTCGACCAATCCCGACCGATGGCGTTCGCTTTCGAACACATCGACGATGTCGTCCATCAAAGTGCGGTGTGATGCCATACCAGTTGACACACTCAATTTTTCGCCTGGCAAACAGTTATCGCCGCCACGCCGAATATATCGTCCGCGGAACACCCTCTGGAGAGGTCGTTCAACGGCTTAGCCAACCCCTGCAGTATCGGCCCCAAAGCCTTGGCTCCAGCCAACCGCTCAGTCAGTTTGTAGCATATATTACCGGAATTCAGATCCGGAAATACAAGGATGTTGGCGTCTCCTCCCAAGGGACTGTCGGGACATTTCTTGGCGGCCACGGCGGGCACGATCGCCGAATCGGCTTGCAACTCGCCGTCGACAACCGCGTCAATCGCGCTGGCGGCAATACGTTCCGCCGCGATTTCCGCAGCTTTTCTAGGCGCCTCCAAATCCTCGTGGTTGGCGCTGCCTTTGGTTGAAAACGAGAGGAACGCCACCCTAGGGCTGTCCCCCAAGAGAGCCTTCCTCGTCGCGGCGGTGGCCAGTGCTATGTCCACCAGCTGCCCGGCGTCCGGCGCGGGATTGACCGCGCAATCCGCGAAGAAAAGAACCTCTTCCCCGGACGGCGCCGGCGTGGACAAATCCATTATGAAACAGCTACTTGCGGTCTTTATCCCCTCCGCAGTCCCTATGACAGTGAAAGCGGCCCTAAGCATATCCGCCGTGGAAGCGATGCTTCCAGCGACCAAACCGTCGGCGGCACCATCTCGAACCATCATTGCCCCGAAAAATATCCTGTCCGAAATCAACTCCAAGGCGCGTTCCTTCGACATGGACTTGCCTTTCGCCCGCCGTATTTCCACCAGCTTGTCGGCGTAAGACTCCAAGTCCGGGGATTCGGAGTGGTCCAATGTCTCGAATTTCACCCCATCCAGTCCCGCTTTTTCCACCGATGCGGCGATCTCGTCCTTCGTGCCAAGCACTATCGCCCTAGCCACCTTCTCCGTCACCAGTCGGTCGGCGGCGACCACAACTCTGGGATCGTGCCCCTCCGGCAAAACCACTGTACCGTCAAGCTCCTTAGCCTTACCGATGAACTTGTCTATGATCGACATAACTCGAACCTCCCGTGAATCTCTAGACCAATCAGACATTACGAACCGCGTCAAACACGTTAAGCTAGGGCTTGATGACCAATTGACAAGCGCCTAACTTCCATTTGGCCAACTCTTTTTTTCGCTCCGCCGCCTCTTGCCCACCCCCCTCGCACCCCCACAAAAACAATCCTGAAAACACCTGAACACACACAAACACGCATGTGTCAACGGTAACGATTATTGACGAACGCGCCAAAAAAAATGAAAAAACTCGCCAACCATGGTTGAAAACCTCTTCGAACAGGCTTACCTTGTGAACAGTTTAGTGTTTTCTGCCGTTTTTTCGGCATCTATTCGTTTCCACGGAATTTCCACCGAAAAACATTTATAGTGTTGTTATTTCATGCGTCGCTGAATGGCGACCGCGCGAAGCGCTTCGGCATATTGTCTATCAACCTCACAAAACATTCCGTTGACAGGACGCTTGGGTTGAATGTCCACGCCGACGATGTCCGCGTGGAAAGCCCGTTTATCGGTTTGACCGGAGGAATGGGTGGCGGAAAAACGCTGGCGTTGAAATTTTTCCGTGAATTGGGTTGGCAAACAATGGACGCCGACTCGTTGGCTCGCGAGCTATACGAGGAAGTTGGCGGAAAAGTGGCCACGGCTATAGCGGCTCGATGGGGCGCCAAGATGTTGCTCCCCGACGGAAGGGTGGACAAGCGCGCTTTGGCAGAAATTATTCTGTCTGATAACGACGAGATGCGGTGGGTCGAGGAATTGACACACCCTTTGATATGGGAAAAAGCGGTTTTAGTCCGCAAGGCGGGAACCGGAATGGGGACGGTGTTCGAAGTGCCCTTGCTTTTCGAGGCGGGCTGGGAAACGGGATTCAGCGCGGTCGTGGCGGTGTTCGCCGAGGATAAGGCCCGAAGGATTCGACTTGAAAATCGCGGAATGCCCCCTGGACGAGTGGAAAAACTGTGGAGGTGTCAAAAGCCTCAAGAACAAAAATTGGTCCTGGCAGATTTTGTTTTGGTTAACAACGCTTCCGCCGGATTGCTAAAGCAACAATGCGAGTCGCTCTCGCGCTTGATTAAGGCGGGATAGCGGTTGAGTTAAAAATAGAAAAAGGTGGTTTGATATGGCGAAAAAGGTTGATGAGGGAACAGAGGCGGCACTAATGCCTAAGAAAGGGAACAAAGAACAAGCTCCCCAAGACGCGGCTCCCGAAAAGAGCCCGGAGAACGCCCCCGCGGAAGCTCCGATGGAACAAGCTCCCATACCGAAAGATGGGACCGCGGAACAAGATTCCCAACCGCAACCACGCGGAAAAAAAACCTACGCTAGACGCGGAGGCAGAGGCGAACGCCATAGAGAAATGGTCCGGGACAAAACCGCTCCTAGCTTGGACATTTCCGAGCTCCAAGCCATGGATATGAAAGACTTGGCGGCGATGGGGGCGGAATTGGACGTGGAGGGAATAGGGGCGCTTGAGAAACCAACTCTCATCTTTGAAATCCTGAAACGTAACGCCGAGAAAAATGGATTGATGTACGGCAACGGGCATCTGGAAGTGCTCCCGGATGGATTTGGATTCCTCAGATCGGCGAATTACAGCTATCTCCCCTGCCCGGAAGACATATATCTCAGCCTCTCGCAAGTGCGACGATTCTCCCTGAAAACAGGCGACTTCGTGGCTGGGCAAATCCGTCCGCCCCGCGAAAAAGAACGCTTCTTCGCCATGCTGAAAGTGGAGTCCATCAACGGAGAGTCGCCCGATCGGAAAAAGTCGATAATCCCCTTTAAAAGCCTCACGCCGTATTTTCCCACAGAACGCTTGATGCTCGAAACGGACCCCGACGAACTCTCAACGCGCGTCGTCGACATACTAACCCCGATTGGCAAGGGACAGCGAGGCCTGATCGTGGCACCTCCCAGAACGGGAAAAACTGTTTTGATGCAAAAAATGGCCAACAGCATCACAAGAAACAATCCAGAGGTGGTGCTGATCGTGCTCCTAATAGACGAACGACCCGAGGAAGTCACAGATATGAGGCACAACGTGAAAGGGGAAGTTGTCAGCTCAACCTTTGACGAGCCACCCGAACGACACGTGCAAGTGGCCGAAATGGTCATCGAAAAAGCCAAGCGCCTCGTGGAATACGGCAGGGACGTAGTCATACTCCTCGACAGCATAACCAGGCTGGCCAGAGCATACAACACATTGCAGCCACACAGTGGGAAAATCCTCACGGGAGGTGTTGACGCTAACGCCCTACACAAACCGAAAAGATTCTTCGGTGCCGCCAGAAACATAGAAAACATCCCCGGGAGCCTGACGATTATAGCCACGGCGTTGATCGACACCGGGAGCAAAATGGACGACGTTATATTCGAAGAGTTCAAGGGAACAGGCAATATGGAACTGCACCTTGATAGACGCCTTGTTGACAAGCGGGTTTATCCCGCTATAAATATTGAGAGGAGTGGCACGAGGAAAGAGGAGCTACTTCTTCATCCTGACGAGTTGCAGAAGGTTTGGGCGCTAAGAAAAGTCATGAATGGTGTGCCTCCAGTTGAGGCGATGGAACTCTTGATTGGCAAAATGAAAAAAGTCAAAACCAACATAGAGTTCCTTATGAATCTGCAAATTTGACGGGCGCCAAGCCCGCTGGAGGAAACAGAATATGATATGCCCTTATTGCGACATGGAGATTTCCATAAGTGCCGTCGATGCCGAAGACGGGTTTTGTCCGGAGTGCGGCACGGCGATCGACCCGTCGTTAATTCTGCCCTCCGAAGACGAAATCGCCGACGAATTTCTGGACGACGACGACGATTTGGCTCCCTTCGGGGCGGGCAAGTGACGCTTCCGCCTTTTCCGATGCGCGCCGAATTGGGGAATTGGTGCCGTGAGGATTGGTTTCGATGAAAAGTGCGTTCAAATATCTTCTCGGAGCGTTGTTTGCGCTTGCGTTCTGTGTTCTTGCTTTGGCGTTGCTCAACGCTTGGAACGGATTGAACAGAATGAAGCGCAAAGTTGATGAGCTGGAAGCCAGGCTTGAAGAAAGCAACACCCTGCGCGCGGAATTGAGCCAACGCATCTACGAATTGAAACAAAATCCATGGGCCGTGGAAAAAGTGGCTCGGGAAAAAGGGCGGCTATGCCGGAAAGGCGACCTGATTTTCATCTACGCGGAACAACCAACCGAGCCCCAGCCCATCGAACAAGAAGCTCACTAGAGCTCACTTAATATTCAGTAAGCCCTACTTCGAGCTTTTAATTCTGACCCGAATTTTCAGCTTCTTCTCCAAGGCCAAATCCCTCTTGGCCCCAAGCTCCAAAGCCTTTTTATACCAGCTAACAGCATCTTTCTTACGCCCTCCCAAGCCGCATAGCAAGGAGGCAACATTGTACGCGGTTTTAGACGACGTGGGATCCAATTTGAAAGATGTTTCGTATTGACGCTGCGCGGCTTCCTTCCAGCCTAAATTCTCGCATACAATACCCATGTAACGGAGAATCCTGGGATCTTTGGGACGTAAGGCGTTGGCCTTGGCGGCGGACCCCAAAGCCAAGTAATATTCCTTCCGTCTGATATGGCAGAAAGTCAACGCTAAAAGCGCGTCTATGTTTTCCGCGTCCTCCGCAGCTACCCGAGTAAGAATCTCCACTGCCTTTTCGTCGTTGCCCGCTTTAGCGTAGGCATAACCCAACCGCGTGGCGACCCTCATGTCGTCCGGATTAATAGCAAAAGCCTTCTCGTAATACCATATCGCGGACTTCGCCGTGCCGTTCTTCTCCGCCTCTTTCGCCATCTTCAACAATTCCCGGCACTGCTTCAAGTTCTTACTTGACTGGGCGGGAGCGGTCGTAGCCGCGGCATCGTGACTCACAGGGGGAGGAAGCGATTCCAGCGTGGCAATTCGCTGAGCAGCGTCCTTGAGTTTGGCCTGAAGCGAGGCGTTCTCTTTCCGAAGAACCCGCATCTCCTCGTCGGAAACCACGTTCCCCCCGCTATCCGAAGCCTTGTCCGCGCTCTTCCGCAGCTCCTTGAATTTTGCCGTCAAAGTAGCGATTTGCTTCTTCAACGCCGAATTTTCAGCCTCGGTGTCGCGCGCCACCCGCAAAGCGTTGTCCATATCCTGTTGACCGCCCCCCTGGGACATATTTTTCACCCGGGCCTCCAGCTTATCGGCCAATTCCGCGCGATCCTCCAATTTGGCCACTTTCTCCTCGAGCTTCGAATTCCCCACAAGTAGGTTGGCGTATTCGCCTTTCAACGTTTCCAAGCGCTTTTCCGCCTTCTTCGCCTCGAGTTGGCTCTTGGCGTTGGCGGCCTCCAACTCTTTTATCTTGGCCTCCAATCGCCTGTTCTCCGCTTCGGCTTTCTCCTCGCTTTTTGCAAAATTCAATAGATCCTTGTTTCGATCATCGGCTCCCTTGCTCTTGCCCGCCAAAACATCGAAATCATGCTTCAACTTGGAATACCGCTCCGTCTCCTTAGCCAACGCCAAATCCTGCTTCTTGACAACGGCGTTGGCAATAAAAAGCTTGTCCCTAACGGTCTGAAGATCATTGGCCAAGGCCGTGCTTTGCTTGTCTTTCAACGCCAGAAGTTTCCCTAACTCGCCCGTCTTACGGGACGCGTCGTCCAATTTCGCCCGCAACCCGCGTTTCTCCTTATTGACCTTGTCCAATTCCAGCCGGGCCAACTCCAAATCCTTCACCAACATCTCATTTTCGCCTTGAAGTTGCTTTAAAATCGCATCCCCGCTTTGAGTGCGAATCTGCTTAAGGGAAGCCCGTAGTTTCGTTATGGATTCGTTGGCGTCCGCCAAAGCCTTTTGCGTCTCCAACAAAGATTCCTTGGACCGACGGCCCTGGGCTAGCACCTTGACCAGCATGTCGTCTTTGCTCTTCAACGCCTCGGATGTAGCGTCAAGACGCCGCTTGATGGCCTCCACGGAAGCATTGGATATCTTCAATTCGTATTCCAGCTTGGCCTTCGCCTCCGCCATACTGTCCAGTGCCGTCTTGCCCCTTTCCAAAAGAGCGCGCAATTGGTTGTTGCTTTTCTCCAGCTCGGCCGCCCTGGCAAGAGCCTTGTCCAGATCCGCGCCTCCCGACGACGCCACAGCCCCATGCCCCCCCTTGAGAAGACGTTTGTTCGCATCCTCGAGAAGAGCACATTTTTTCTCCAGCTCCGCCTTCTCCCTCATTATCCTCTCGAGCGTGGAAGCGGAACGCCCGTCGCGTACCGACTCGCGTCGTAACGACTCCAAATCCTCCAAGGTCTTCGATAGCTCCGCCTTCAAAGACACTATTTTCTTTTCCTGCTCATCCATCCGCTCGCGAAGCAACACGTTCTCTTGGGCAGCATTGGAAACGGAGATATGCTTCTTCTTCAAAGCCGCCGAGATTTCCTCCAGCTTCCCGAGACAACGATTAATCCTGAAATCAACAAACTTGGGTTGCCAATCAGGATAGTCCGACTTCACTTTCCTGAACACTTTGATCGCTTCCTGATAAAACGCCAAAGCCGTTTCGAAATTCCCCGACGTCTCGGCGTCCCCCCCCTTTTCAAAAAGGGAAATACCATGCATCCACGCATCCCGAGCCAAATCGTTACTCTCGCCTTGGGGCGCCTCCGTGGCTTCCCCAGCCAAACTGGCGGGACCCCACAACGACAAAAACAGCAACAACGCCAAGAAAAAACAAAATCCGCAGAACCCTCGCATGAAAAACCTCTCTTTTTCGCCGAACTTTGCCCGTTCCAAACTTCCTGAACGACTGCTGATCCCTTTAAGCCCTAGGGCGTTCTGAATAATTGGCAAGTGTTTTAGAGTCATTGGGTCAATCTCTTTTTTTCGGTGTCATCTCCACGATTTCGGGAAACCTCCTCCCAAATCCCTTGGACCTGACGATGGTTCTCGTTCATTTTTTCGCACTTGCCAATTCCGCGACATATGTTCGTGTGGTTTAAGGGAGTCCCCTTCCGAACCCCGCTCCCATTTTGGCTCTGCGTAAGGATTGGAACTCCTATACCAACCAACCGCTAAGCATCCTTCCGCAACACCCAACTTGCCCCTCCGCCTTATTCCGCCTTTGCTTTATGCGAAGGCGGAAGTATTGGCAAAGACGAAAACCGCCAGCCAGGCGGCGACAAAGAACTGGCACGGTTCCAACTTTTTTTATTAAACCCTACATAGATACCGCAGGCTCCGAGCTTTTCAAGCATCACTGAAACCAAGCCCGCCGGACAACTCGACTCTCCCCATCACGCAAACACCTCCCGATAGAGACATATTGACGCAGCGTCGATGGAGCTGTCAGTGGTGACACAATGTCACGCAATTCCCCATCTGCCCTCAAGGCAAAAACACACAACGCACTCACAATCAAAAGGATACAAAACAAACAACAAAACAATGGCATGGGCAATGCTACTCTCCGAGACGAAGTTGTCAATAGATGGATGCGACAAGCGAGGCAGCAAAGAGTCAAAGGTAAACAAGCAAAGGAGGTGAAAAAATGTACGGACTAACTCGGAGAGAAAACACTGTGGAAGACCTCTTCGCCCCGTTCCTTCGGGACGCTATGCGGGGATTTTTCGGAGGGGTTGGAGAGATTGAAAGGGCCTACAGGGCCAACGCTTCCGTCAAAGAAGACGAGAAATCCTATCATGTGACACTGGAACTTCCAGGCGTTGAGAAAAAGGATGTCTCGGTGGAATTGGTCGAAGGAACGTTGGTCGTGGCGGCGGAACGCAAAAAAGACGACATCAAAGAGGGCGAGTGCGAGCACCACGACGACTTTCTGTACGGCAAAAGGATCAACAGAATATCCTTCCCCAAGGAAGTCGACGCTGAAAAGGTGGAAGCCACGTTCAAAAACGGGTTGCTCTCAATAACCATCCCCAAAAAAGAGGAGGTCAAACCCAAACCCGTGGAGATCAAGGTCAAATAGGGCTTGCTGAAAAAGCCGGAAACGAGCAGTCGGGTCCATGACCAGCGCTTACGGCTTCCGTCAAAAAGCGAAAATGCCCCGAATGCTCAACGGATTGAACGCGCCATCGATGCACCGATGGCGCGTTTTCCCTTTAGGCCCCGCTGAATAATTGAGGCCTGCTGAATAATTGGCAAGTGCTTGGATTATTGGGTTTAATCTGATTTTAGCGTTTTAGCGGCGTCATCTCCAAGGTTTTGGTGGAGATTCTCCCAAAAGTCTTGGAGCCGAGGGATGTTTTCTGCTCAACTTGAGGCTCTTGCCAATTCCGCGAAAGCACTAGATTAACCGGAAGTACGACCGCAAACGTCGGAGATTCAATCGTCGCCCGCCCCCAACTTACCGTCCCTTGTCAAGCGTTATGCCCAGCCTCTGGAAGGTTGGAATATCCAAGTCCTCCCCTTTCACGGTATTGCTCGGAGTTTTAGAGAAATACCCCTTGGAAAGCTCCTGCTCCGGGAGAAGATCCGGCTGATGGAACTCGCCCTGGGGCAAAGGTCTTTTCGCCATGGAAATTATAGTATCGAAACCCGGATCGGGCACGGGAGGTATTCCCACATCGTATTTTATCGTCACTACGGTCAAAGCCACCTTCCCTTCCCACGCATCGTTGACTCCGACACCAGTGACAATCCTGGTGAACTCCCCCGAAGAATGCCGCAATGCCTCCAAAGCCTGCTTCATCTCCCCCATACCGAGCCCGCGTCCCCCGAGAACCGCTATTATCATGGCGTCCGCAGCCTCCATATTCTTTCTGCCCCCCAACAGGGGCGAACGGAACAAGCGCTCCACAGCCTTCAAACAACGATCACCCGCCTCCCCTTCCTCCACTCCAATCCCTATCCCGCAAATAGCCTTCCGTCCACCAAGAGTGTTTTTGAAATCCGCAAAATCCGTCGAAACCAAATTGGCATCACCTATTGTCCAAGCGAGACCTATTATCGCATGGGCCAGGGCCTTGTCAGCCTCGCTAAATGCCTCCGTGGCGGGAACATCCGATTGCAACGAAGTGAACAGTATATCGTTCGGGACAGGAACCACCACGTCCGCATCCGGCAACAAGTGGGTCAACCCCTCCTCCGAGGCGTCCTTCCGCGCCTGCCCCTCGAAAGAAAACGGAGTCGTCAATATGAAGATGGCTGGAACTCCCAGTTTTCTAGCAAGCCTCCCCACAAT
>WFSE01000058.1 GCA_015486135.1 Lentisphaeria bacterium | reverse complement strand
CCCCCCCTCAACCCGCCTAGAGCCCACCACGATATCCGCGGATTCCGCGGCGTCAAACATCGCGGGAAGAAATGATTCGTCGTGCTGGAGATCACCATCCATAACCGCCAGAACGGTTCCCACGGCGATATCAAACGCATCCACCACGCTAGAGCTCAAGCCTTTTTCAGCATTGGTTCTGTGGAGGCATTTGATTCTAGAATCATCCTTGGACATCCTCTCCACCACTCGCCATGTGCCATCAGGCGAATCGTCGTCGGCGACTATTATCTCGTAGTCGCGTTTCCCAAGAACAGTCGCCAAGCGTTCCAGCAATATGGCTATGTTATCCTTTTCATTGTATGTCGGAATGATTACCGAATACCTCACCGCGTTCTCCTTTCCAATTTTCGGCCAGCGGCAGGAAACGCCGTTTTCAGGTCGTCCGTCCATTCCACTCCCAGCGCCCTCGCTTTCCTCGCCTGCCGCAACGCCGCTTTGCCATCGCCCTTGAGAAGAAGCAAGCGCGCCAATCGCAATCTGCCGCTTCCATCGTCGGGCTTTATCTCGACGGCTTTTTTCAACGCTTTTATGGCATCGTCAATCTGTCCAAGTTTTATCAGCGCCTCCGCCACGCCCTCGAACGCCAGAGCGGAATACTCTCCATCCAAGGCAGCCGCACGATCAAAGCAACGGGCTGCGGCATGGTAATCCCTAAAAGAGAAATATATCGCGCCGGAATTGTATAAGGCTTTTTGTTGGTTGTGGTTCGGCTTGAAACAACGGGCGTAATAGATTAACGCGTCCTTAGGTCTTTCCGAGCGCTGGTACGCCAAAGCCAAGTAGTAGTTGGTGTCGGGATCATCCGGTTTTGACACCAGATCGAACGCCCAGAACTCGACATCGTTGCTCCAAGACCACAGGGTTCGCCACGCCAGCACCGCGGAAACCGCCAACCAGACCGAGACGATGAGTAGAAACAACTTTTTGCCAGCTCCCGACAAGTGTTGCGCAGCCGCGCCCACGACGATAAACGCACCTATAAGCGGAAAGTATCCGTACCTATCAGCTGTAATAAATTTATCCGTCAAACCGGAATGAAAGATTGCCGGAGCAAACGCAATCAAGGTGAAAAGTCCTCCGAAAAGGTATGGCCCGCGGGATCTACAACGCCACCCCACAATCAAGTAGACGGTCACCGCCACCGCGGTCACTAGAAGGCCGATCCAAGCGGCGTGGGCAAGTAGGGATTCCCTTGGCCACCGATAAAAATGCCGCACTGGAGCAAGCGCCGCGAATCTCGCGCACCATCCGCCAAGCACCACTGGCAGGCAAAGAACACGCTCCGACAGGGTTTTTGTGGAATCTTGCCTGAATGGCCCCAAAAAATTGACGACGATTACAGCTATCGCCGCCACGGCCAAAACGGTGGGTAGCGCGGCATTCGCAGGCCGTGCCACCACCGCCAACCTCTTGCGCAACTCGCCTTTTTCCCGGAAAAACTCAATTAGCGCGAGCAAAGCTGGAAGAACCACCAACGACGGCTTCGCCAACATTGCCAGGGCTCCCGTCAAAGCTATGGTGATTTGACGCCAAAGCGGGCCGCGCCCGAGTGGAGTTCCTCCAGCAGCCATTGACAAGGACGCTAGCGCCAAAGCCGTTGACAGCAAATCTTTTCTTCCCATGCACCATGCCACAGGAGCCACCTGCAGAGGATGTATAGTGAACGTTAGCGCAGCTAGGAATGCGTAAGTCGCGCGAAGCCCCAGCCTTTTGGCAAAGCCATACACCAGGAGAACATTCAAAACATGCAATGCGACGTTGCCGGCGTGTATTGGCAACGCCTTTTTGCCAAATAGCGCCGTTTCCACAAAAAACGAGGAATAGGTTAGTGGGATATAGAGGTTCTCTTCGGGAATCCCCCCGATAGTCCAAATCGTGTAAAGGTGGGCAATGTTAAACGGCCCTAACAATGGGTTGAGTACAATAAAAATCCCATCGTCGTAAGGGGAAAACGGGAAAAAGACTGCGGGCAGATAAAACCCAAGCGCCAAAACAGCCAACACCAAGGGCAAAATGCATTTCCCCAAGCCTTGACGAAGCGAACTGTTTTTCAGGAAGGGCGCTGGCACATATCGTCCTCGCACACCGCTCCCTCGGGCGGCGGAAAGCCACCCCAAGGCATGGCGACGGAAACGGCGATCATCGCCACCGCGCGCCGCGGCGTATCAATCAAACGGCGCTGTCAAACGGTTGGTCTACCACAATAGCCGCTTGCGTTTGCGCATTGTCAGTATCGGCCTTATTATCGCCATGACTGCCACCGAACATCGCCATGATGACGATTCCAAAAGCCATAACGAAAATCGCCACTGTCTCGATCACGCCCAGAACCATGAGAAAGTTCACGAATCCCTTCCCGGTGTCGGCAAACGCGTCACAAGCTCCAGCTGCCGCTTTGCCCTGCATCCAAGCCGACGCACCCATAGCCATACCCCCGACCACGCCTAGGATTAGGAAAAAAGGCCATTGTTCGGGTTGTTTGAACATGACCATGGAAAGGAACATGATAATCATGCCGTAAATAGTTTGAGAAAGCGGCGCTCCCGCGAAAACGACCAACTGGAAAGGAGCTGGTTTATTCTGAGCGTAGCACTTTTTCCAAGCGCCGACCGCAGCAGCACCAGCGGCTCCAGTTCCAAACGCCGATCCAAGAGCAGCGAAAGATATGGCCGAAAAGGCCCCAGCATTTCCCAATGCCATCATTACAGAGTCATTCATCGTTCCAACTTCCTTCGTAAGCGATTTAATGTTACCCCACACCGACGCCACCATCGGCGAACGCGTTACAATGCCTTTGAAAATTGGGAAATCAAGTGCTTTTGGTAATTCAATTTCCGAGATGGTATATTTAGGTGGATGATGGACTTGCATAATACTTGCGAATCGGTTTGCGCAGCGTTGTTCGGCAAAGGGGAGGTATGCTCCCGCAACGAGCTGAAAGAGCTCTTAGGCATTGGCGACGCCGACTTGGATGGTGCCCTTGACAGGTTGGTTGGAACAGGAATTCTAATCGCGATATCCGGAGGGGATAAAGGGGGCGTCGACGCTCTGTCGTTCGCGCCGAATTTGGCGCTGGCGGGCGTATCGATCGATCAAAACGACATTGGAGCGGAATTATGGTTTCCAGCGAGCAGGATTAGACACCGTCGATCCGTCGTCGCCTCAGATTCCGACCCCGTACCACCGGCCATCGCACTTCTGCGGGAAATTCTCAAAAGCGCTCCCGACACCAAGGTCGCATCCCTGGGAGTAGCGTTTCCAGGCTTGATCGACACTACCAACGGCCACGTGCAAGTCTCCACGCATTTTCCCGAATTCAACGACAGGCCCTTGGCGAATGAGTTTGTCGAGGCGCTGGGGTGCGAATCGCCCGTTTTGGTCGAGCGCTCGGCGGTCTGCGACATGACACACGCCCTTCTTTTTTCCGGACGGGAACTCGGGGACGCGCTTCTTGTCTCGCTAAAAACGGATTTGTCGGCCGCGGCGTTGCTGGACGGGGCGATACTCTACGAAAAATCGGGAAAGTTGTCCGAACTGGGGCACTTGAAGATACTTGGCGGCGACATCCCGTGTGTTTGCGGTGGAACCGGGTGTGTCGAAACGGTGGTCGGGCGATTGGCTTGGGAAAGGGAATATGGACGGCTAAGACGCTCGGCGAATGGATTGCCATCATCACTTGACGAAGCGCTCGAAAGAGGTGTCGCGGAAGCGGAGACGCTGGTCTTGGAAAGCTTCGAGGCGTTAATGCCAATCCTGGAATGCGCCACAACTATCTTAGCTCCCGAACAGATGCTAATATCATCGGATCTTCCTGCGGATATCGCGGAAAAAGCCGCGGCGTTCCTCCTCGGGAAACTGCAATCCGCCACGTTCGGCGCTTCCGTCCGAGACGTGATTCCTTTGAATGCGACATCGACCGTTGACGGTGCCGCGGATATCGGGGCGTGCTGGCTGGCTGGCAATCCCCAATACAGCGGGAAGGATCCAGGTGCCGCGGCCGGCTCCGGTCCGTGGAGATAGATGGAACATCCCCCTAAGCATCGCATTTCTCCTTGACGGAAAGGATGCGCGGGGTATATTTGCCCGCCTGTCAAGGTGCGGGAGCGGTTGGTTCTATTATTGGACGGATTGCGGTAAATATTTTCCGCATGTGTTATTTTGCTACAAGGAGATTTATGGGTAGACGAGAACTAGTGAACACTCCGGAACCCGAATTATTCAGGGACATATTTTCTTATGAGCAGGTTCCGAAAATAGAGATTGGTGGAGAGATTATTCCGCCCGCTCCAGCGCGGGATTTTTGGATTACGGACACCACGTTCAGGGACGGGCAACAAGCGCGCCCTCCATACACTGTCGATCAAATCGAAAAGATTTTCACTTTTATGAGCCGGATTGGTGGCGAGCGCGGCCTTATCCGTCAAACCGAGTTTTTCCTCTATGGGGACAAAGACCGAGAGGCGGTGGAAAGATGCCGTTCGCTTGGATTCAAGTTTCCCGAGATCACCGCTTGGATACGCGCTGTCAAGAAGGATTTCGAGCTGGTAAAAAAAATGGAGATAAAGGAGACGGGAATACTGACCTCGTGCTCCGACTACCACATATTTCTCAAGTTGCGCAAGAACCGACGCCAGGCGTTGGACGGCTACAAAGAGGTTGTCGCCGCGGCACTGGAGCACAGGGTCGTGCCCCGATGCCACTTGGAAGATGTGACGAGGGCCGATCTTTTCGGATTCGTCGTACCCATGATAAACGAACTTAATGAACTCAGCGAAGGAAAAGTCAAGATCCGTCTTTGCGACACCATGGGATACGGCGTACCCTATCCAGGTGCCAAAGCTCCGCGCGGAGTCGCCGCATTAATCGCTACTATTCTGGAGGAAACCGATGTGACCTCCGAGCGATTGGAATGGCACGGCCATAATGATTTCCACAAGGTGTTGATAAACGCCTCAACCGCATGGTTGTACGGCTGTTCCGCCGCCAACGGAACGCTATTCGGGTTCGGCGAACGAACTGGGAACCCGCCCGTGGAAGCGCTTGTGTTCGAGTGGATGGGGCTTACGGGCATCCATGATGGCATCGACACCACAGCCATCACAGACGCCGCGGAATATTTCCGGACCGAAATGGGATGCGTCATTCCGCCGAATTTCCCGTTTGTAGGAGCTGATTTCAACACGACCCGCGCGGGTATCCACGCCGACGGTCTTACCAAGAACGAAGAGATATACAACATTTTCGATACGGCAAAATGGCTCAAGCGTCCTTGCAAGGTCGCTGTTACGAACAACTCAGGCCTCGCTGGGATAGCGTATTGGATATATTGCAACTACGGGGAAAAGGCGGTGGGAATCCCCAAGGATCATCCTGGACTTCTAAAGGTAAAGAGCTGGATCGACGAACAATACGCCAATGGCCGTGTCACAAGTATAAGTGACGAGGAAATGAGGACACAGGTAGATGCGGCACTTCCCGACCTGACTTAGCTCGGGCGCGCCCAAAAAAAAGGCGGAATGCGCCTGGCACTTTTTATTTCCGCTTGGCTAGGGTCGCTTGTGGCAGTATCTGCTTAAAGCTTTTAGGAGACATCCCGTTTGGGATGCCATAGTGGTCCGAGGCCAAAAAATGCTCGGCCCTCCGTTCCGTGGAGATTGCCAATGCGTTTTCTCAGACTAGGCATCGCCGGAATGCGCGGCGAGGTTGGGACTGGCATCAACCCGCTTTTGGCGATGGATTACGCCGCGGCGCTGGGCACCATGGTTGATGGGGGAACGGTTGTGGTCGGGACGGACACCCGGTTCTCCTCACCCATGTTCGCTCGGGCTGTCAGGGCGGCGCTGGCCAGTTGTGGCTGCGACGTGGTAGACACCGGAATCCTCCCCGCTCCCGCTGTCCAATTTCTAGTTTCCCGCCTTGGAGCGTCAGCGGGATTGCTCGTAGGGGCGGGACACCACCCCGCCGGCTGGAACGCCGTGGTGCCTCTGTCCGCTTCCGGCGCCTATCTCAACGAGGCCGGAACGCAAACGTTGCTTGACATATACCACAGCCGCCGCTTCACCCATCGCCCTTGGGATGGCATTGGCGGCGTGAACCAGGCCGGCCAAGCCGATATCGACGCATATATGGACACTCTATGCGGGTTATTCGATACCGACGCTATATCCAAGGCCGGGTTCAAGGTGATAGCCGACTTCTGCAACGGCTCGGGCTCGAAGCTTGGCGCATCTTTCGCGGAGCGCTGTGGCGTGGAGTTAATCATCTTAAACGATGATTTGACGGGAAATCTGCCTCACGATCCCGAACCTAGACCCCGTAGCGCCGCGCAAGCCAGAACACTGCTCCACCATCTTGAAGCCAATGTCGCGTTCGTCTTCAACAGCGATATGAGCCGGGCGTCGGTGGTGACTAATACTGGCGACACGTTATCGGAGGAATACACCTTCCCGCTGGCCGTCCGGCGGGTGGTGGCGCGCGGTGACGCCTCGGTCGTGGTAACGAACACCTGCACCACCAAGACGCTTGATCTGGTGGTCGAGGAGTTAGGCGCGAAAGTCGAGAAAACCAAAGTCGGGCAAGCGCCAGTCGTCGACTGCATGCTCGACATCAAGGCCGGTGCCGCCGGTGATGGAAGCGGCAGCTTCGCCATGTCCAAAGGTGCGCCCGCCTTCGACGGATTCCTGGCGATGGGTATGGTGCTGGAGTCGATGGCGGTCGAGGGCGCCACATCCAGCGAACTCGCTGACAGCCTGCCGAAATTCCATATTGTCAAGAAAAAGGTCTATTGCCCCTCGTCGCACGCTTATACCCTTCTCCGGAGGCTGGGCGACCATTTCCCTGACGCCGAATTGTCCGATTTGGACGGATTCCGGTTCGAATGGGAGGATGGCTGGGTCCACCTTAGGGCGGCGATGACGGAGCCGATAATAAGAATGATAGTCGAGTGGCGAACCCGCGAGGAAGCCGAGGAGATGGCGTCGAACATCCGCGGGCTTGTCGAAAGATTGGTGGTGTCATGACATCGGGAATATCATCATTGAAGGTTGGGGTCAGCGGTGTCCGGGGGATTGTCGGAGAATCCCTCACGCCCGCGTTGGTCGCGTCTTTCGCGGCGTCCTTCGGCGCGTATGTGGGAGGCGGCGGCCGGGTTGTCGTCGGGCGCGACACGCGTCCGTCCGGACCAATGATCGAGGATGCGGTGGTGGCGGGTCTTCTCGCCGCCGGATGCCAGCCTATATCGCTGGGGACAGCCCCTACTCCCACGATTCAAATGATGGTGCTCAAGACCCGGGCCAAGGGGGGAATCGCGATAACCGCGAGCCACAACCCCGAATCCTGGAACGCGTTGAAATTCATTGGTGGTGATGGGGTGTTCCTAAACCACAACGAGGCGGCGGAGCTGCTGGACATATACAACCAGCCAGATATCGACTATGTCCGCGAGGAGGATGTCAGAAGCTCGCGGATGATATGCGACGCATTCGACGAGCATAAACGGCGCGTATTCCGCGGAATCGACGTGGAGTTGGTGCGTTCGGCGGGTTTCACTGTGGCGGTGGATTGCTGTTCCGGGGCGGGCGCGCTGTTCGCGAAAGGGTTTCTGGAGGAACTAGGATGCCGCGTGCTCACCTTGTTTGACAATACCGACGGGCGTTTCGGCAGGAAGCCCGAGCCTGTTCCAGCAAACCTCGGAAAACTTGTCGAGCTAGTGAAACGCTCATCCTGCGATGTAGGATTCGCCCAAGACCCCGATGCCGACAGGCTTGTGATGGTGGACGAATGCGGAGAGCCCGTTGGCGAGCAATATTCCGTTGTTTTGGCGACGGAACACGTGTTGTCGAAGACTCCCGGCCCTGTTGTGGTCAATCTCGCCACCACGAGAGCCATTGACGATGTCGCCGCCAAATATGGCGCCCCGGTCTTCCACTCGAAAATCGGGGAGATAAACGTTGTCGAGGAGATGCGCGCGCGCGGCGCGGTCATCGGCGGCGAGGGTGGCAGCGGGGGAATAATATGGCCTTCGGCCCATTTGTGCCGCGACAGCTTTTCCGGCATGGCGCTAGTGTTGGAAATGCTCGCCGAGCGGAAGAAAAAGCTATCGGAAATCATAGCGTCGATACCCCGCTATTTCACGGCCAATCGCAAGGTGGAACGGTCCAATCTAGGCGCCATCGAGGCGGTGCGGCGTTTGCGTGACAAACATGCGGGGCAAAATCTGGAGACATTGGACGGGGTCCGGATAGACTGGCCCGGCAAATGGGTGTTGGTGAGACCGTCGAACACCGAGCCAGTGGTTCGAATCACCGCCGAGGCGGGGACCAGGAAAGAAGCCGATAGCCTAGCGGATGAATTCGCCGCCGAACTAGAAAATTGATCCACTCCGTCCTGCGTCCAATCTTGCCTACAACGGGGATACGTTAAATGCGAAGACCTTGTATTTTCCGTCCAGTTCGATAAGCGCCAATTCCAGTAGAAGCTCGTTGTTTTTGAGATTGGAAAAGTTTCCCTTCCAAATGTATATGGTGACCATGCCTTTCTGGAGTCGTCCCAAGTAAGTGTGGGTGGAGCATGTCCCAAGTTTTTTGTTTAGTTGCGGAATGCTAGTGTCGAACTTCTTTTTTGTAAGCACCTGCTTGTGTTCTTTGGTGAAATCCTTGGTAAAAACCTTGTAATCAGCAGCGGCCATTCCCTTGAGAATATTGTCCAAAAGGGCTCTAGCCACTATTGCCGTGCCGATATACTTGTCAGACTTTCCGTCGCGGACCAAACCGCTGTTTTTCTTGGCGTCTTTCGCGATTTCCGCGAGCGTCTTGTCGGTTTCGGCCCTCTTTTTCGCCAAGTAGTCTTTCGCTTGTTTTTTAGCCTGCTCGATAGCCTTGCGTTTGGCCGCAACGCTGTCCTTTCCCGCTTTAGCCGTTATGTCGGCGGCGGCCTTTTCGGCGCTTGCAATGACTGTGGCTTTTATTTTAGCGGCATCCGCCAGGGCTTTTCGCAAAATGGCATCCGCTTTTTTGTCCGCATTAGAGAGGATTTTATCCGCTTTAGCCTTAGTCTCAGACTCGGTCTTGGCTTTCATTTCCTCTATTTGAGCCTTTAAGGTGGCTTTCGCTTGTTCCACAGCTTTTTTCTTGGCGTTGGCTATTATTTCAGCCGCATGGGCCTCGGCTTCCTTCTCCTTCACGCTATATATCTTCTGGGCATCGGATATGAGCTTATCGGCGGCCTCTCTAGCGGCCGCAACCGTACCAGAAGTGTCATCCTCCTCGACTAGCTTGATGGCCTCCGAAGTCAATTCCGGCTTTTTGGTGGTTGCCTCTTCGAGTGCAGGCTCTTTGGGCGCTTTCACTTGATTGGTGGTGACGCATCCACATAGCATCGCCAATAGCGCCAACGTCTCGCAAATAAGTACTTTTCTCATGTTCGCATCTCCTAGAAAACCGAGCTCCAAATTCCTGACCCTTTCTACTATAGGGCTTCCTGAATAATTGCCAAGTGCAAGAAAAAACGAACAACCTTCATAGCAAAGTCCAAGGCACTCCGGCAGCCCCCCTCGAACATTGGGATATGTCACCGTTAAAAACAGGCCTAACCAAACTGAAAATTAAGCACTTGCCAATTGTTCAGCGGGCCCTCAATAGGGTATTAAGCAGTTTCCAATTATCCAAAAGACTCTCAAGAATAGTAGATATTCTTCGAGCTCCGCCCAGGGGTTGACACGTCGGAAAAAGAATTTATCATATCGCATTCCATGCGTTGACACTTAGGACAACATTGCGAGGAGTTCGCATGGCCCATTTCGTCTACAAAGAGGCTGAAACGGAGGAGGAGTTCGAGTGGATTCACCGCTTGAATTACGAAACATTCGTCGAGGAGATACCCCAGCATCCGCCCAATTCAAAACGCATGCTAGTGGATAAGTTTCACGATGAAAACGCCTATCTGATTGCATTACGGGATGGAGAATTGGCAGGAATGATCGCCGTCCGTGGCAAACGTCCCTTTTCCTTGGACCAAAAGCTGGGAGACGTGTACAAATACTTGCCCGACAATATTGGAATTGTCTGCGAGGCGCGTTTATTGGCTGTACGCAAACGATATCGACGCGGCCCGGTGGTTCGCAGGCTTTTGAAGATGGTAGGCCAATACTGCGTGGACCATGGATACGAAGCGGCAGTCATATCCGGTGTTCTGAACCAGGTGAAACTGTACAGGCATTTGGGATTCAAGCCTTTCGGCCCCGTGGTTGGAAGTGGAAATGCCAGATTTCAGCCAATGCTCCTTTTAAAAAAAGCTTTTGAAAGTATGGCGTTTAGAAAATTCGCCAAAGACACAGAAATCGACGGGAAGTTCAACATGCCGGGCGACGGCTCGGAGGTTGCCAATTTCCTCCCGGGGCCCGTGACGGTCTCTTCGGCGGTAGCGGAAGCCTTTGCCAGCTCCCCTATATCCCATCGGTCCTTTGAATTCATAAGACTTCTGGAGGAAACAAAATCGGCGCTTACCAAGCTTGCCAAAGCCAAGGACGCGGCATTGATGCTAGGATCCGGAACCTTGGCGAACGACACCGTGGCAGGGCAATTATCGCAATTGGGAAACAGAGGTCTGATATTGGTAAATGGCGAATTCGGGCGGCGTTTGGTAGCGCATGCGGAAGGATTTGGCCTGAATTTCATGGTGCGCACATTCCGCGAGGGAAACCCGGTGGACGAGGACGCGGTTCGGGAGATACTGGAGGACAATCCCGACATAGAATGGGTTTGGATGGTCCACTGCGAGACATCGACCAGTGTTTTAAACGATTTACCCGGAATGCTGGCGGTGGCGGAGAGTTTGGGGGTGAAACTTTGCGTGGATGTAATTAGTTCGCTAGGAATGGTGGACATCGACTTGGGAGGGGTTTATTTGGCTACCGGAGTCAGCGGAAAGGCGTTGGGTGCTTATCCCGGAGTGGCTATTGTTTTCCACAACCACGAAATCCAGCTTCCTACAAAACCAATCCCAAGGTACCTCAACCTGTATCAATATTCCAACGTGGAGGGAGTGCCATTCACCGCCTCGTCAAATCTGCTTATCGCCTTGAACGTCGCTTTGAAAAGCGGAGATGTCGAGCGACGCCGAAAACGCTCCGAGCAGGCTGCGGATATCGTCCGTGCGAAAGTCGCGGAACTAGGATTCGAGCCGTCGTCGAAAAATGGCGACACGCATCCATGTATAGTTTCGGTTGATTTACCACGCCGAATATCGTCGTTGGGATTGGGGAGGAAACTGGCATCCAAGGGTTTGCTCACCTCCTACGAGAGCGCATACCTTGTCGAGGCCAATCGCTTGCAAGTATGCTTCTTGGGGGAAACGGAAAAATCCGAGGCTGAAAGACTAGCAGAGGCTTTAGAAAACTGCCTCAGGGATTGTTGACAAATTAGAACCCGTTGAATAATTGGCAGATATTTCATTGTTATTGCGTGAAGAAGCTTTTTCGGAGTCGTGGACGGACGAACACACGGGTTCGCCCCTACGGCAAAAAGGGTGGTCTCCTAAAAAGGGAAAGGGGGGAAATCCGTCCGCATGGAAAATCTATGAATATGCGGGAGAAAAACCAATTGGCGTTCAGGTTGCTCCGAGGAGTCATATTGGCGCTGTTTGTTCTTTTTTCACTTCCAGTATCATATCTGGCAATTCTGCTTGTTTTTTCCCCGGAGACGTTTCGTGGCTTCATCTGCGGTTTATCCGCGCTGCTATTCAATATATCCGTGGTGATTTGTATCGCGGCATTTTATTTCAACAGAAGACGGCGTTTTTTTTACACGGGCGGGGCGATGTTTCTGTCCACAGTTCTCCTGCTGTTGGTAGCTTATCTCCTTACCCCTATTGGTATTGCGGAGAACGGGAGGATTAGATCACTTTTCAGGGGAAGCGCGGAATATCACAGGTGGTCTCCCGCGAACATGGTGCCTGAAATAGATCAGCTCAAACTGGGGACTAGGATTGTTGCGTCTCTAGATCCGATTGTAACGGTTAAGCAGTCGGAGAGGATTAGAAGGCTATTCCTGAATATATACCACAAGATGCGTCACGATAACGACTTCAATAAGCTAGGCTCCGCGGTAGGACTATGTTATCTTGATCTCTTTACGGGCAAACGGCCTGACGGACATTTTTATGAATATATCCCTTCCCACCATGGGAAAAGGCTGCCTGTCGTGATTTTCATGCACGGTAGCCTCGGAAATTTCAAGGGATACATGTGGTGCTGGAAGGAATTTGGCGACAGGAATAAATTTGCCGTTCTAGCGCCCACTTTCGGGGCGGGAGACTGGGAGAAGCCTGGAGGGGTTGAGGCAATACAGCATATTTTAGACTATTGCGGAGAAAATCCGGATATCGATGAGGATCGAATATATCTCGCGGGAGTTTCAAATGGGGCTAAGGGGGTGACCAGGGCGGTGCTGATGCTCCCTGCGGAAAAGATCAAAGGCATCATCTATATTTCTCCGTTATTGGAGGATAATTTGATTATGACCAAGCGTTTTCTCATACATTGCGGGAATCGCGAAATCATTCTCCTGCACGGCGAAGCGGATAAAAGGATTCCCAAGCACTATATAGACACCCAGGTGCGATATCTTCGATCAAACGGAATCAATATAAAATCCGCCTATTATCCTGGCGAAGACCATTTTCTCATGTTTTCAAAATGGAAAAATCTGGAAACCGATATAGAAACATGGATGAAGACAAACACGGCGGCCAGACGAAGAGCTTTTGAGAAACATGGGGATCACTGAATAATTGGGGGGCAAAAAAAAGGCCCGCCAATATTAGGCGGGCAAAAAAAACCCGGCGTCGCGCTACTCTCCCACGCTCTTAAACGTAGTACCATCGCCGCTGAGGTCCTTAACGTCCGTGTTCGGGATGGGAACGGGTGTGACAACCTCGCCATAGACACCGGGAAAATCCGTTTGCAAGTCCAAGCGGTGCTTGGACTTACAGAAAAATATAAAAAAGAAGATTAGGGCGAAACACAACTTTGTTGTATTCCATTCTCCCGACCACTCCGGAGTAAACCGAAGAGATCGGGAAAAAAGGTGGTCAAGCCTCACGGCCTATTAGTACTGGTAACCTGAATACATTGCTGCACTTACAGCTCCAGCCTATCAACCTCGTAATCTTCGAGGGGCCTTCAGCCACCACAAGGGTGGAGGGAAATCTCGTCTTCGGGGGGGCTTGGCGCTTAGATGCTTTCAGCGCTTATCCTTTCGCGACATAGCTACCCAACAATGCTCCTGGCGGAACAATTGGAACACCAGAGGTCACTCATTCCCGGTCCTCTCGTACTAGGGAATGCTCCCGTCAAATTTCCTGCGCCCGCGGAGGATAAGGACCGAACTGTCTCACGACGTTCTGAACCCAGCTCGCGTACCACTTTAATCGGCGAACAGCCGAACCCTTGGGACCTTCTTCAGCCCCAGGATGTGATGAGCCGACATCGAGGTGCCAAACAGCGCCGTCGCTATGGACGCTTGGGCGCTATCAGCCTGTTATCCCCAGAGTACCTTTTATCCGTTGAGCAACGACGATTCCACATTCTATCGCTGGATCACTAGGTCCTGCTTTCGCAACTGCTCGACCCGTCAGTCTCACAGTAAAGCACACTTCTACCCTTATGCTCTGCGTACGATTGCTAACCGTACTGAGTGTACCTTCGAACTCCTCCGTTACAATTTAGGAGGAAACCGCCCCAGTCAAACTGACCCTCTGACACTGTCTTTTGCCCGGATTCACGGGATTCAAAGTTAGATATTCAATAATCCAAGGGTGGTATTTCACCAACGGCTCCACTGGGACTAGCGTCGCAGTATCACAGCCTCCCACCTATCCTACACATGGATAACCAAATACCAATATCAGATTACAGTAAAGGTTCACGGGGTCTTTCCGTCCTTCCGCGGGTATCCGGCATTTTCACCGGAACTACAACTTCGCCGAGATCCACGTTGAGACAGTGCT
>WFSE01000057.1 GCA_015486135.1 Lentisphaeria bacterium | reverse complement strand
TAGGGCTCACTGAATAATTGGCAAGCGCTTAATAATTATTGGGTTATATCTGTTTTTAGTGGTGTCGTCTCCAAGGTTTTGGCAGCACACGTTCGTGTGTTTTGAAGGCTCCCCTCGCTCCGCTTGGTCGCAGACTCCCAAAACCCTTGGAGCCGATTACCGACTTGAGGCACTTGCCAATTCCGCGAAACCCCTAACAACGTCCTGTGAATCCAATTTGAAAAATATTATGGGCATGGTAGATTTCCCAATGTTTTCAAGGGCAATACAACCGAGGAGTTTCAAAATGACGACACCGCGGATAGCAGCGTCCTTGTGCGCTTTCTTTTTGCTGGCCACTTTCACATACGGCGACAGTATCGATAGATTCCGCGAGGTTTACTACGAGAAGCCGCATTATATCAAGCGAGATGCCGACCCGTGGCTGAAAGGTGGACGCATTATCGGCTTCATCAAGCACACTTTGGATGGCATCGTCATCGAGTTTTACCGCTCTGGGAAGCTCGTAAGGACATACAAGGCTCCCGGTCCGTTGAATGTGTACGAGACCCCCATCATCCCACCAGGTGTCTACAAGTTGGTAGTCAAGGCGCCGGGATTCCATGAAAAGAAGATATCCAACATCCGTGTGAAATCGGGCTACGACTGTGTTCTCGATCTAATAATGGATACCCGAGTGTTCACTAACCGCTAGTTCATCGGCTTTCATGCGAAGACTCCTTTCCCCTTGAATTGACTTACACGCCTAGCGGCGGTATCTTGCGCCCATGTCCTCAGGAGACAAAGAACAAAGTACCGGGCACGGGTTTGGCACGTTCAAAGGTGTGTTCACGCCGAGCGTTCTTACGATACTCGGCGTGATAATGTATCTTCGGTTCGGTTGGGTCTTGGCCAATGTCGGGCCTTTTTGGACGGTTGTTCTCGTAACCTTGGCCACTTCCGTCACGTTCCTGACAGCGTTATCCCTATCGGCCTTGGCGACGAACATGCAAGTCGGCGGTGGCGGAGCGTATTATATAATATCCCGTTCGCTGGGATTGGAGGCTGGAGCGGCCATCGGCATACCGCTTTTCTTCGCGCAGGCCTTTGGCATCTCCTTCTATGTCGCGGGTTTCGCGGAATCGTTCGTAAAGTTTTTTCCGGAGGTAACCCGTTTCGTCCCGGCCGGCGTGGACCCAATGGTGGCGGTAGGCGTCGCCGCCTTAATCGTAACCGCCACCTTGGCGTTCCTCTCCGCCAATCTGGCGCTGAAATCGCAGTTTTTCATACTGGCGCTGATATTCCTGTCGCTTATCTCCTTCTTCCTCGGCGACGCGCCTCCGGGAACACCGCCATTCCCCAAAGGGGGCGAGGCCAACTTCGCCACCTCCATCACAACTTTTCCGACAAACTTCTGGATGGTTTTCTCCGTCTTCTTTCCGGCCGTTACCGGGATTGAGGCGGGATTGGCCATGTCCGGCGATCTAAAAAAACCATCGCGCGCATTACCGCTAGGCACCTTTGCCGCCATAGGTTGCAGCTATGCGATCTATATAGCCATCCCGATGTTTTTGGGCTCTTTGATTCCTTGGACGGCCGACAAGGGAAAAGAACTGCTATGCGACCCGTTGGTCATAAGGGAAGTCGCGCGGTGGGGATTCGTGGTGATATTGGCCATATGGGGAGCGTGTCTTTCTAGCGCCATGGGGGCTATGCTGGGAGCGCCAAGAACTCTGCAGGCCCTAGCCAAAGACTCGATAGTGCCGCGCTTCGTTGGTCGCGGATATGGCAAGGGCAACGATCCGAGAATCGCGACAGTGATCTCCTTCGGAATTGCGTTGGCGGGGATACTTTTGGGAGGCATCAATCTCATAGCACCCGTCTTGTCGATGTTTTTCCTGACCTCCTACTGCCTGCTCAACGTCTCCTCCGCCTTCGAGGGATTTATGCGCGGGCCCACTTGGAGGCCGGAGTTCAACACGCATTGGATATTATCTCTGGCGGGCGCCCTCCTTTGCCTCAGCCTGATGATACAGATTAATTTCGCCGCCACAATATGTGCGTTAATAGTGGCGTCGACGGTTTACTACATTGTCAAGCGCCGCAAACTTATGGCTCAATGGGGCGACGCAAGATACGGCATCATGATGCTTCTCTGTAGAAACATCCTCTACAAGCTGGCCTCCATAAAAACCGACGAGCGATCTTGGAGGCCTAACATCCTTGCCCTCACCGGGTCGCCGACCTCGCGCTGGCGGCTTGTCGAAATAGCCGATGCGATCTCATCGACCAATGGATTCCTAACGGTCGGCGCAGTCATCACAAAGGATGCCGACGCGAAACGGCTCGACACTCTTGAGGAGACGATTTCATCTATCCTGACGAAACGGGGTGTCCAAGGCCTAGTCAAGGTGGTGACGGAGGATTCTGTCATGGAAGGAATCACCAATCTCATGAAATACCACGGGTTCGGCCCCTTGGCGCCAAACACTATTCTCCTCGGAGCTCCTGATCCGGATTCGCCCGACGCCGTGGTGGACATGGCCCGGCTCGTGGCGATGATCAAGGGGGCCAACTTGAATGTCGCCGTCGTCAACGAACCCGGGGACTCCGACTTCGAGCGTGGCGACATTGAACTCAAACGTCGCATCGATGTCTGGTGGGGCGGGCGCACCAACAGCGGCGCATTGATGATAGCTTTGGCGCACCTCATGAAAGGACATCCGTCATGGGCTAAAGCGGAACTTAGATTGAACTCCATAGCAATGGACAAGGATCAGAAAAAAACGGTCAAAGCCAAGATCGACAATTTCCTTGAACGTTCAAGGTTGGACGCAACCCCGCAAGTAGTTATGGCGACGGAAGGAGTGGATGTCTTCACCACCATCGCGGAACAGTCGAAAAACGCCGACCTCGTATTCTTGGGAATACGCCCCCCCGCCCCAAACGAGTCTGCGGACGAATACACTAGCTATTACGCCAATCTCGTTAAAAAAACCAAGGATATTCCCTGCCTCGTAAAAACCCTCGCCGCCGAGGAGATCGAATTTCAAAGGATTTTCAAATCCTAGCCCTAGCCCGAACTCTCTGAAAAAGTCTAAAACAGATTATCCTCCGCCGCTAAAACTATGGCGGGATAAAATGGAGGATATGGCAGGGCCTACTGAAAAAGTCGAGAATGGATTAGTGGCCGGGCAATGAGCCGACAGTGTATAGGCACACTTCCTATGGTCGCTGGTCCTAGGATAGCTTCACGGGGTGGAACGTCAGAGAAGACGGCGGGAGCGAGACCAACGCTTCCGACTTCGGTTCAAGTACGGAACCGACCCAAGATATCCAAATCGAGTCGCAAGCTCTATTCGACTGCAAGGTTTTTGATGGATTTTTTCCCGAAAAACTTAAAACCCCCCTTGCATATCCCCTCCATGGCCAGTATAGTCCGTGGTCCAGCGGGGGATATGGATTCGCCATCTCCGCGCAAACCCAGAAGGGGATATGTCAACAAACACAAAGGAGAGAGTGAGAATGAGAGCACTCAGACTTCTCGGTGCCGCCTTGTTCGTAGGTGCGGTATGTTTTCTCGCGTCGTGCAACAAAGAAGAGAAAGCTCCGGCAGCTAAAAGTGCGAGCAGTGCTTCCGCAGCCGTAGCCAAAGGTGCCGCAGCGGCAACCAAAGATGCCTCCGCGGCAGCTAAAGATGCTTCCGCAGCCGCAAAGGATGCTGGCGCAAAAGCCAAAGATGCCGCAAAAGACGCTAAAAAGAAGCTCGACAAGTAAGAAGAGTTTAGCGTGATTCAACGCCAAATACGCCCCGACGAAGTTTCGTCGGGGCTTTTTTATGGCCTGTGGGGAAAGCCCGATTTGCCATGCGGCATGTTCAATCCCCGAAGGAGACCCCTAAAGCGCGGGCGGCATCGATCCACTGATGCTCGCGTGGCACAAACTTGATTTTGCCCGCGATCTCCTTCAGCGGGACTGGAACCGCCTTCCCGTTCCTCATCGCCACCATAGCGTTTTCAACTCCATCCATGATAGCCTCGGCGCAGGCTGCGCCCAATATCGTGGAAAGCACGCGATCGGCGGCGGAAGGAATACCACCACGCTGCAAATGTCCGAGTATCGACAGCCGCGCCTCCAGCCCCGTGCGCTTCTCCAGTTCTTTCGTCAAATCTATAGTGTGCGACATATGCTCCTCGTGGAACTCCTTGAGTTTTTTCGACGCCTTGCGTTTCTCGGCCTTGTCCGAGGCGCTCTCCTTCTTAGACGCCCATTTGGCGACTTTCTCCGCCATCTCCACAGACATCGCGCCTTCCGCGACCGCCACAATGCTGAATCGCTTGCCCATCTTGGCGCGTTCCCTCAGAGCCTCCGCCAATTTATCTATCTCGTATGGTATCTCCGGAATCAGTATTCCATCGGCTCCCCCAGCGACGCCAGCGCCCAGCGCGAGCCAGCCGACGCGGTGCCCCATTATCTCCACCACGATGACGCGGTGGTGGCTAGTGGCGGTCGAATGCAGACGGTCAATCGCCTCGGTGGCGATTCCAAGCGCCGTATCAAAACCGAAAGTGACATCCGTGCCGTAGATGTCGTTGTCTATCGTCTTCGGCAATGTCAGGACGTTCAATCCAGCGTCCGCTAGGCGCATGGCGTTCTTTTGGGTGCCGCCGCCCCCCAAACAGACAAGGGCGTCGAGATCATGCTTGTGGTAGTTTTCAACTATGACGTCGGTCATATCGACAATCTTATCGCCGATAAGCATCTTGTGCGGCTTGTTTCTGCTCGTCCCCAGTATGGTGCCGCCAACCGTGAGAATACCGGACAACGAGGAGGAATCGAGTTCGATATAGCGGTCCAGCGCCAACCCCGTGAATCCGTCTAGGAATCCCACCAGCCGCACGCCGTTTCGTTCCAGCGCCTTGCCGACTCCGCGGATCGTCGCGTTCAAACCCGGGCAATCGCCCCCGCTAGTGAGAATGCCTACCAACTTACGCTTCGCATTGGACCCCATAGCCATTCCTCCATGTATCAAAAACCCGGCAGACAATAACGCTAAAGAGGGTGCGCCGCCAACAAGGGAATATACGCGCCACAGGGCGAAGTGCCAATAAAACCACCCCTCAAGATGGCGGGGTCAGGATTAACACTTCTGACTTCTACGCTAGAAAAGTCAAAGTGTAAGACTGACCCCAAGAGCGGGCTCCCAGTCCACCCAGTCCACTCGGTCCACCCGATTCGTCCGTGTCTGTCCGCGTCGGTCCGCGTCAGGATAGAGAGGCCGCGAATTCCGCGAACCGCCCCACCGCCTTTTCGATCGTTTCTTCGGAGCACGCATAGGAAAGGCGGATGTTGCCTTCGGCGCCGAAAGGCGACCCCGGAACTGCCGCCAGTTTCGTCTCCTCGAGCAGTTTGGCGCAAAACTCTTGGGAAGAAAGCCCGAAAGAGGATATATCGCAAAAGATATAAAACGCTCCGCTGGGCCGGATACACTCGACCCCGGGAATATCCGACAACAATCCGTATATCAGATCGCGGCGTTTGGCGAATGCCTGGCGCATCTCTTCCACGGGCTCGACGGGGCCGTTCAACGCCACCAGCGCTCCCGCCTGAGCGAAGGATGTCGGGTTCGATGTCGTATGGCTTTGCAACGCCGATATACGGGCCACCACCCACTGCGGCGCGGCGAGATACCCAAGACGCCAGCCCGTCATCGCGTATGCCTTGCTGAACCCGTTGACGGTGACGCAACGCTCGGCGACCTCTGGCGACAACGACGCCACGCTGACATGCGGGTAATCATCGTCGTAAACAAGTTTCTCGTATATCTCGTCGGCGAGTATCATGAAATTGCGCTCGACCGCGATTTCCGCGATTCGCTCGAGCGTGCTCCTACGGTAAACCGCCCCGGTGGGATTGCTCGGAGTGTTGAGAATCAACAACTTCGTCCGCTCGGTGACACTTTCCGCCAACGCCTCCGGCGACAACTCGTAGTTGTCTTTGGCGTCGGTGTGAACCACGACCGACCTCGCCCCCGTCGCCTTCACCATCTCCGGATAGCTGACCCAGTAGGGCGCGGGAAGTATCACCTCGTCGCCTTCGCCACACAGAGCCGCCACCGCCGAGAACACGCTGAACTTAGCCCCGGGGGCCACGACAACCCGGGAGGGCTCCACTTCAATACCGTTCTCTTTGGCGAACTTCTCCGCTATGGCCTGCCTCAACGCGGGGGTCCCCGCCGCGGGAGTGTATTTAGTCTCGCCGGCGCGCAAAGCCTCGATGGCAGCCTCTTTGATATGCTCGGGAGTGTCGAAATCTGGCTCGCCGGCGCTAAGGCTAAGAACATCTTCGCCAGCGGCCTTCATCGCCTTGGCTTTCGCCGTTATCGAAAGTGTCGCCGACGGCGACAGCCTTCCCATGAATCCGACATTGCCTCGCAAATCATCCATAACCATCACCTCCCACGGCGCCCCGTCGCAGGGCGCGAACTGAAATTCACCCTTCCAAATCGAAAGGTGAAACGTAATCGCCCTTCTTCGCCCGAAGCTCTTCCAGTCGGGTCCGTTGGGCATTCATCTGCTCGAACATCTCCGCCGGCGTATCCTCGACATCCGCGTATATCGCATCCATCCTGTCAAGCTTCTCCACCAGTTTCGGAATGTTCGTCGTGAACTGCGCGACATACGCGTCCTCGGTGTAATCTATCCCCAACACCTCCGAGAAAAGACGCTTGAGGTCGGCGTAGCGGGGAATCAAACCACAGGCGGCGTCTATCGCGTCAACCTCGCCGTGGATGCGCAATTCCATCCATTTGACCCAAACGGACTTGTCGAGCTTGCCATTCAAATACTCGCCGTCCTTCTTAAGAAAGTAGTTCGTTCCGAACACCTTGGGCCGCTTTATCTCCTTCGCGAACTCAAGGTTGTTCTTGATGTAGTGTCCCACGGACATGGACAGGAAGTCCATATTCGACATCACGTTCCACTTGCGGACGCCTTCCTGGCCAATGGTCGCCGCGGTGGTCTCGGACTCGAGCGTTGCGCCCATCGTGCAGACACCGTGCTCCCAGGAATACGCCTCGCGGACCGGAACCGAGGTGTCGCTGTCGCGTCCGCCGTAAATGATTCCGCCAACAGGCAGCCCGTTGGGGTTGTCCCAATCCGCGAACTTGTTTTTCAAATCGTTCAGACGCACCGTGTAGCGGGCGTTTTTGTGGCTAGGCGTTGTATCCTTGCCGTCGGGGCCTTTCATTCCGGCCTTCCACTCGCCGCAATAGTTCACTCCCTCGTCAGGAATATCCTCGCCCATTCCAAGCCAGTAGGGCTTGCCGTCCTTGACGAGAATATTGCTGAAAATCACCTCGCCCGGGGAATGCAGCACATCCCATATCACGGGATCGTCCTTGGAGTTCACATCGGCTATTATCCCGAAGATTCCAGACTCGACGTTTACTGCGCGGAACTCGCCGTCGACAACCCGGAAATACGCCAAATCGTCACCAACAATGTTCTCGCCAGGAATCATGGCGGTGGATGTCTTGCCGCACGCCGACGGGAAAGCGCCGCAGAGAATGGTGCCCCGACCTTTGGGACCGTTTACATTCATTATGAACATGTGCTCGGCGAGCCAACCCTCGCGGTCGGCCTTGCGCAACGCCAACCGCAACGACAGCTTCTTGAGACCGACAGTGTTGCCGGCATACTGCGTGTTTACCGAGTAGACGGTGTTTTTGGTGTGGTCCATATACACCCGGTTCAACTCGGGATTCTTCGAGGTCATCCGCTCATCCACCTCGCCCGTGGCGTGGCGGAATTTGAAAAACTCGCCGCCCTTGGGTAGCGCCTTGAACGCCTCATACCCGCCGCGGTAAAGCAGATCCTCGCTATGCGCTACATACGCGGAGTCGGTTATCTGCAGACAGGGTATCCCAAACACCGACTTGGCGGGGCCAAGAGAAAAGAACCGGACCAGCATTTGGCGTCCCTTGTAGGCGCCGCGCTGCAGTTCCTCCATTTCACTCATACCCTCGTCGCGGTCTATTTGGTTTAGCTTGGAATCCAGCGTCTCGCCGGCGGGAACTAGATATTTCGTCACCTCTTTCTTCCGGGCCTGGTCGAAATACCCGTCGAAATGAACGGTATGCCCGGAAATGTTCAGCGCCATCTCCTCCCTGTTCGACAACGCCAACTCGCGGCAATAACGACGCGATTCCTCCGAGTCGTCACCGACATACACGGAATCAGGATCGCACAATTCCACCGCCTTGGCGACAAAGTCGAACACCTCTTCGTTGTCCAATGCGGATAACCTAGCGAAACTTGCCCCGTCCATCTTGGACTTCAGCATCTCAAGCATAAAAATTCCTCTTCGTTTCCAACCCCGGAAATCTCCGGCACAACCTCATCCAGCGAACGCCCTCCCTCCGGGCGGACTGTATACACGGCCGCGTAATATCGTAGTGCCAAGCGAAAAGGCAAGCTCCATTCGAAGAATTAGCCCTCTTTCTCCGCGTTCTCCGCGTCTTCGCAAGGCAATCTCCCCCGTCCCCACGTCCGACTCACGGACTCACGGATTCACAGATTCACGGACTCACAGACTCACCGACTCACAGACTTCCTCTCCGCGATCTCCGCATCTTTGCGAGGCAATTTCTGTATTCCCCCGTCCCCACGTCCGTCTCACGGACATTTCCTACATGGTAAAAACCTCCCCTCTTCGCCATAGCATACCGATTCCGCGGAGCGGAAGCGGTATCTTCCCTCTCCGCGTTCTCTGCGTCTCTGCGAGGCAACATCTTCCGGCCCCCGTCCCCACCTCCGACTCACAGACTCATCCTCCGTCGCCCTCCAGGCTATGGAGGACAGGCAGACTCACGGATTCACGGATTCACAGATTCACAGATTCACAGATTCACGGACTCACGGCGTGCGCGCTTGACAATTATTCCGCGGACCATAATTGTATTGGGTCCAAGGTCACGCCAACTCCGCCCAATGTGGACGGATAAGCAAGGAGGAGAAAATGCGCGGGAGAAAAACAATCCAAACGCTTCACGTCGCCGCCGTCGCCGCGTCCGTAGCCCTGTTGGGGCTTGTCGGATGCGAAACATTGTTCCACGGGGAAGAGGACGAGAACGAGGTCGTAATGAGCTTCGACGACGCGGCAGTAGGCACCGTACCCGCCGGATGGCGGATCGCTGAAACCGCGGGAAAAGGCAAAACCGCGAAATGGGCCGTGGTCAAAGACGAGTCCGCGCCTTCTAAACCAAATGTCCTCGCCGTCACCGAAACAAAAAATTCCGGACACACCTTCAACCTCGCCATAGCCGAAAACGCCACCTACAAAGATCTCGAGGTCGAGCTCAAGGTTAAAGCGGTTAGCGGCAAGCAGGACCAGGGAGGCGGCCCCATGTGGCGCGTCCAGGACGAAAACAACTACTATGTCGCCCGCTGGAATCCGCTCGAGGACAACTTCCGCGTCTACTACGTCAAAAACGGAAAAAGACGCCAGATCGCCTCAGCCAAGGTCAAAGCCGATCCAAAAAAATGGCACGAAATCGAAGTCGAACATGTCGGCAATACCATAGTTGCGGAGTTCGACGACAAAAAACTCATTGAAGTCAAGGACTCCACGTTTAGCGAAGCGGGCAAAATCGGTCTGTGGACTAAGGCCGACGCCGCCACGAAATTCGACAAGGTCGAGGTGAAAACGGAGGAGGAAGGGGACGAGGACGAAGACGAGGACAAGGACGACGATTGATCTTTCCCGACACGATCACTGTGTTAAAGCAATTGAAAGCGCTGGCCCCGCGAGGAGTCAGCGCTTTTTTTCTCCCATATCCGTACGACACCGGAAGAACACGTTTGGCCTCGTGCCTTCTATTATTAACCCGACAGCTAATTATTTGACACCTAGGCTTTCGCATATTGGATTTTTTTATGATTGAAATAGCTGGCGACACGCTTTGGGAGCTTTTGCAATTTCCTCATGTGACTAATCAAATTGCGCTTCAGCTCCTCTTTGCTCTTG
>WFSE01000056.1 GCA_015486135.1 Lentisphaeria bacterium | reverse complement strand
GGTTCTCGCCTGCCGGGGGGAATCTCTCCGAGATTCATATGCTGCGCGCCCGACAGGGTTTTCCTCCGCCCGCTGGGGCGTGCTCGGAACCGTCGCTCGCTTCTCTCGCTCGGGTAGCGACCGCAGGTTCTCGCCTGCCGGGGGGAATCTCTCCGAGATTCATATGCTGCGCATATCGCACCATTTTTCGGAACGAAAAATGGTACGCCCGACAGGGTTCGAACCTGTGACCTTCTGCTCCGGAGGCAGACGCTCTATCCAGCTGAGCTACGGGCGCTCGAAGTCGAATGGGGGTGGAATATACACCATGGACGCTGTTTGCCAATATCCGCGGCGTGTCATTTGTCCGGATTGGAGGCTTTCTCCGAGAAGCGCTTTCCGATCCAGTTTAGGATTTTTTCGTTTGAGGCCATGACCGCTCCCATTTGGCAGTGTTCCTCGGAGCCTGTTCCTTTGGTGAAAAGCATATATTTCTTGGGGCATTGGAGGGCGTCGAAGAGCTGTTTGGCCTGGCCGGGACAGTCCTTGTCGCATTCGGAGTCCACGATCAAGGTGGGGCATTTTATTTTCTCCGCGCAGCCTCTCATGTTATAGGGCTTGAGTTTAAGGAGGAAGGCGGAGGGGGATTTAGCATGGAATGTGAACATGCCATTGGCGAAGAACCATCCGGGGTCGGCGTTGGTGAGAACGCATTTCATAATCGCCTTGTCGAACTCCGCGGAGGCCTTGGGGTTCTCGAGTATTTCATCCATATGAGGGGGGCAGTGCCTGATCGCGTTGGCGTAGAAGTCGTAGACGCCGCCATTCGCGACGCAGAGCTTGATCCTGTGCTCGAACGCCGCCGCCCGGGGCGCTAGATAGCCTCCGAGACTGAAGCCTATCAAGCCTATTCTATCCGGATCAACCTCTTTGAGTTTCAATGCGAAATCCACAACCGGGGAGACCACGTTTTCCCAGTCGGGCCTGAAAGGGATTTTCTGTACGCGGATCACTTCCCCCTGTCCGGGGCCTTCGAAAATCAAGCAGTTGAACCCGCGTTCGAGAGCCAACGCCCCTATCTCGAAATACAATTCCTCGGCTGTGCCGTCGAACCCGGTGTGGATAATCAAAAGAGGTCTTTTGGCGCCGGAGTCGTCGACTAGACAGAGGTAACCGGGCAATGTCGTCTTCTCGAACGGGATCCGCACGGGGGTGATAGGATGCCTCGCCAGCTTGGCGCCTTTGACGAAGCATTCGCGGCTTTTCCGCCAGGTTTCGATTATATGCGGGTCGTCCGGATGATTGTGGAGGAAAAACTCCGCGGTTCTGTAATAGTTTGAGGCCCTCCAGTATGCTTCCCGGGCGCTGTCCAAGTGTTTCTCCGCTAGGAACGAGTCGGCTGTTTTTTCGAGTCTTTGGGCGGTTTTGAGCCATTCGGCGTACCAACTGTCTAAATCGCCGTCTTTTATCCTGTGCGCGGTGTCGAGGCATTCGCCGATATCAGCGCCCCCCGTGGCGGTATATCCGATAGTCCTCAGGCATTGGAACGAAAACTGGGGATTTTTGAAAACGCAATCCACCGCCAGGAGGGTGGACGAGGTGAAAAAACTCCCAAGTATGATTGGGACCGCCAGGAACGTTCTGAAATTGAAGCTAGCCATGAGATTGTTCCCTCCCGGAAAGGAGCCCCATTAGGAGTTCCCTTCTCCTATCGCCACCAATGCTGTTTTAGCCCAAAAGCCCGATGCATGTGCATCCTAGATGTCCACGTCGCCGTAGGCAAAGTAATATGTGGTCTTTTCGTTTTCAATTGCCGCATGTGTTGGTTTTGTCGATTATAAATGTAGCGGCGGGTGTCCCTATCCTTTCGCAAACTTCTAGATTTGCGCCACGAATGCCTACGAATAAATACGAATGCTTTTAACCACGGAGAACACGAAGCCCACGAAGTTTTTCCATCTCCGTGACGGAGATGGAAAAGGCTTGAGCGGGAGCGAAAATTCCCTTTGCGGTCTCTGCGTCTTTGCGAGGAGAAGGACTCGCGCATTATTAGCTTGCCCCCAGTTTTCTCCGGGTGGCGGGTGGTTTGTTTGGCGTTGGCTTGACGGGTGGGGAGCTGGCGAGGAGGTCGACCGCTTTGACGCCTCCGGCGTTGTACCTTGGGTGGAAAAGGAAATCTCCGAATTTGGCCCGTATGGCGTTGTGCGGACAGAACGCGACGCATCGGAGACAGAGTTGGCATTCGCCGTCCCATTTCGGGCCATCGTCGTTCATGGCGATATTTCCTGTCGGGCACAGCTTCTCGCACAAGCCGCATTTGGAGCATTTGTCGGGGATGGGGTGTAATCTTGATAGGACTTTAGTGAATACTGTTCCACCTAGGCGGGCCGCGGGAAATAGCATTGTCGGCAATATCGATGGCCGGGGCCAGCGCGCTTCGCCCTTCAGTATGGCCTGCGCGAATTCCGCGGCATTGTCGAGTCCCCGTAGCGTTTTGGCCGCGTTTTTTTGTTCGGTGCCGTGGTAGATGAAGTTCGAGGGCATTTTCACCTCCCTTATCCCCCGAGGAGCGAAGCCTTTTCGTTTCAGGAGGCGCCAAGCAGGCGTTTTTACGAGGCCCGAGAAATCCGCCAGTGTCGTCAGGACGTACGCGTCCGTCTCCTCCCGCGGCGCCGGGAGCGATTCGATGTATCGGTATATGAATTTGGGAATGGTCTGCTCGTAGACGGGAAACGCGAATAGCGCGGCCGAATTGGAGGAGGGGGGCGGAGGATCGTCGTTCGGCATCCAGTGGGATTCCACGTGGACACCCGCGGAGTCGAACACCTCGGCCATGGCTCTGGCTGCCAACAAGGTGTTCCCCGTGCCGGAGAAGATATGAAAGGCAATTCTATCCATTTCTTTGGGCTAGCTGAATAATTGGCAAGTGCTTAACTTTCATTTGGTTAAGCCTTTTTTTACCATGTAGGAATTGTAGAGGATGTAGGGAAGGAGGCGGGAATAAATTAGAATTTTCGAAATTCAAATGTTCCCCAACAGACTTCTCGGGCATTTTAGCCGTATTATTTCCGACTTGAGCCATATGCGTTTTCTTCCGTTCTTTCTTACCACCCGCTACGCTGGAGACACGAAGCGGGTGGTGAATTCTTTGGATATTTGGTCCCGGCCCCGCCATCTCCTTTCCCTTCGCGGCCTCCGCGTCTTTGCGAGGTAATTTCTTCTTCTTTCTCTTTTCCTCGCAGAGAAGCAAAGAACGCAGAGATACTAAATCCTAAATCCGGATGCCTGGGCTCAACTAAAAAGCTCGGTGGTGCCTGGTGTGTTTATTATCCATTGGTGGATGTCCCGGATGATGTCCTCCACGGTTTTGGCGGGTTCCCAGCCGCATTTGGCGGTTATCTTTGAGTTGTCGGTGATGTAAATGGGGATATCCGCGTAACGGGTGGTTGGTTCCGGGGTTATCGGGACTTCGCGTCCGGTGGTTTTGGCGCATATACGGGTCAGTTCCAGTAGCGACGCGCTGGATTGGAGGCCGCCGCCGACATTGAACGCGCCTTCCGCGAAATCCGCGGGATTCGCGGCTTGTTCGAGGACGAGCCTCGCCAAGTCATCGATATGCAGCATGTCGCGGACTTGTTTTCCCTTGCCGCCGAATCCGATATATTTGAGGGGTTTGCCGAAGTGGTGCGCAGCGGTCCAGAAGGCGGCGATGCCTTGGTCGGCCTTGCCGAACTGCCACGGGCCCGCCAGCACGCCGCATCTGTTTATCACGAATGGGAGACCAAAGGCGTTGCGGTATTCCTCGAGCATGATTTCCGCCGCCAATTTGGTGCCTCCGTAAAGGGATCGGGGGCCATCGAGGGGGAACGCTTCCGAGACTCCGCGTTTCGACAGACCTGGGATGGCTTGCGCGTCGTCGAGGACAAGGCGGGTTTCGGTTTCGGTCATGGAGCATTCCAAGAGAGGCTTAATCGGGTAAACCCGACTTGTCGAGAGGAATATCATAGCGGCGGAGCGTTCCCGGCAATACTCGGCGCAATTCAAAGCGCCTTGGAGGTTGGTCTGGATGAGGTAGGAGGTGTCGCCGTCGCTGCCGGAGAGTACCGAGGGGTCGGCGGAGCATTCCAGAAGGAGGTCGGCATCCGCGAACGCCGCGAGGTCGTCGGGGTTTCTGACATCGCCTTTGATGAACTTGACTCCGCCCTTTTCCAGTCTGGGAAGGTTTAGCTCCGATCCATTGCGATGGAGGTTGTCGAGCGCCGCGACTTCCGCGTCCGGGTATGCGGTTTTAAGCGCCAGAGCCAGATGCGACCCTACGAACCCTGCTCCGCCTGTGACTAGGGCCCGCTGAATAATTGGCAAGTGCTTTGTTTTCATAGTGTTAAACCTCCTTGAGGAGGGCGGAAACTCGAAATAAGAAACCCTAAATCCGAAACAAATTCAAATTTTCAGAAATTTAAATGCTCGAAACTAGAACTCCTCGAACGTTTTTGTCGTATTATTTTTGATTTGAGCCATATGCATTTTCTTCCGTTCTTTCCAACCACCCGCTACGCTGGAGACACGAAACGGGCGGTGATTTTTTGGGATGTCTAGGGGCAGTTCCGCACGTTTCCAGCTCCCTTGCTCCGTTGGTAACAGTATCCCGTTTTCAAGGGATGCCAAGTTTAGGGGGGAGAAGAGAAGGCGTTTCAGGCCATTGCATTGTCGAAGTCGCGTTTGAAGAGTATCGGGTTGGCGTCTCTGAGGACTAGGGAGAGGGCCGTTCCCTTGTCCGTATGGAATCCCACCGCGCTGGCGGGTTTGGATGAGACGGTGCCGTTGACGATTTCGACGAATCTTTTGTCCGAGCCAAAGTCGGCGATGCCCTTTCCGCGGAGGATATGGTGCCTATGCGAGTTGAGGAAATCGTAGAAATTCTTTCTATCCAACGGCTGCGTGGCGCGGATTTCGCAATTCGCCATTTGTTCCGGCGGACCATTCTTCAATGCGGGGTTGGTTGTGCTGGAGCTGTATTGCTCCACATGTGCTTTGGGATTCGCCAACATATCGAATGTGAAAGGGTATTGTGCGTGAACTACGCGGTGGATTGGCACCGAGGGATTTATCGCTCGCAATGATTGCTCCAATGGTTCGATAGTTTCCGGTGGCGCCAAGTCGGTCTTGTTCACGAGTAGTATGTCGGCGAGCGCCACTTGCGCGGAAAGCGCGGGGAGAGCGCCCGCGAGTTTCGCGAAGTTCACGGCGTCGACCATGGTGACCACCGCACCTGGGTGGTAGGAGTGTTTAAGCGCGTCGGTAGCGAGAATCGCGGAGATGTCGCTTGGCTCGGCGATGCCGGTAGCCTCGATTAGGAGGATGTCGGGCGCGATGTCCGCGACGATATTCTCCAACCTCTTGAGGAGGTCGGCCTTGGTGCAGACGCAGAAGATGCTGCCTTGGTTGAGTTCGGAAAGGAAATAATCGCCCTTAGGTAGCAACGCACCGTCAATGGGAAGTTTCCCGAACTCGTTGACCAGCACGGCGCATTTCTTGCCGTTGAGGGCTCCTCCTGAGAGGATGTGGGATAGGAACGTGGTTTTGCCCGCGCCTAGAAAGCCCGCGATCAATGCGATTGGAATCCGTTCACTCATTCAGGGTTTTTATCCACTCCTTGATGATATTTTTCTCCACGACTTTGCCAGTGCTTTTGACGGTGTATTTCTCGGTGACGATGGCTGGGGTTTTGAATACGCCGTACTGATGTATTTCCTCCTCGTCGGAGATTGTGACGAAGTCCACGCCGCCACCGAGTTCTTTCATTGCTGTTTCGACATTCTGCTTGAGTTCATCGTAGCCCTCGTCCTCGGGTTTGCCGAGGAGGATTATTTTGCCGCGGTGGTATTTGATTCTAAGGGCGAATTTTTCTTTTATCCGCTCTTGGATGGCGGCGACAAGCTCCTCTCGGGGAGGTATGCGCGAGACGAACTTGATCTGTCCGTCAATGCATATTGTGGGGATATTCCGGACGTAGAGGGAGGACATCATGGTGATGGATTCCGGGTTTTTGATTTTATGCTCGCGCCATTCGATGAGGTCGCCAAATTCCGGAGCGACCGATATCACCGCCTCCATCATGTATTGACAGGGGGCGCACGCCTCGGAGTCGAGGGTTATGACATCTATAATGACCTTGTCGCTTTGCCCGTATTCGCTCATGTCGAGTAGTTCGCAGGCTTCCGTGGAACGCATGGAGAGCTCTTTCGCAACCTGTTGCTGGTATTCATCATGGACCACGTCAGCCACAGCCATGAGGTTTTCTTCCGGGGTGGCGAATGGGAGGTCGCATCCCGGTGCCAGAATGAATCCTTCGTAACCTCCCAACTCCATGCATTCGAAGGCGTTGACTTTGTTGTCGTCTGGCGATCCTAGGAGGATGACGGTCGTCAGTTTCATGTTGCCACCAAAGGAAACTTTTTTCTCGGTGCAGATATCCCTGACGTAATCGAGAGGGATGTTTTCATCGACGGAAATATTGTCGCAATGACAGTCGCACATGACTGCGATATTGTTTTGGGCATGTCCGCAGACGAAGAACGATCCTTTCGCATTTCTAGCCTTGATAGCGTCGAACAGTTTGATTGATGGTTTGGAGCAGAATTCCTCGAACTGATCGGGGCCGATTTGACTGGTCATGGGATCCACCGCGGCGATAATATCGCACCCTTCGTCAATATACATTTTCGACATTGCTACCGCTACGTCGGCGCAGAAGTTCAGTACGTCGTGGATGTAATCGGGCCTGTCGAACATTCCCATGAATATATCGGTTCCCAAGAGGTGTAGGGCTAGAGTGAAAGGTCCTGTCACCAGTCCGTAGATTGCGATGTCGGGGAACTTGGCGCGCAATTTGCGTGTGGCTTGTAGTAGGATGGGGATTCTTCCGTCGGACATCGCTGGTATTTGCAGGTCCTCGAGTTTTATCGAACCGTCCGCGAGGGGATGGGATATGACCGCTGGGGGATTGTCGTCGCTCCAATTGAGCTCGCATCCGAAGGTTTCAGCCTCGATTTGCAAATCGAAAGCGACTGGAATGCCATCGGGCTTGTAGATTTCCACGGCTTTCGATAATCCGTCGACAATGCATTTGGGGGATTTAAGGAATTCGGTCGCGGTTTTGCCGATAAGTTTGCCAGCGTGGACACCACAGAATGGAACCCACGGAATCCTTTCGACTTTCCGTCTTTCGATAGCCGCTAGTACAAGTTCTTTTCCCGACATCATCACCCTTCTCCTTTTGGTTGTAGTGTTTAAATCACATTCTTAATTGTCATTCCCCCCATGCCCCTCGGTTGTCGGGGGGGCTTTTGTTTTATCAACGATATTTATTCACGCATTCGCGTATGAGTTTTCCCGACGGGGTCAGCTCTTTGGTGGTCCAATGCCCGTCGGAATTGGCCTTGGGCATCAATGCGGACGCGGTCTCTTTCTTGTCATTCAAGGACCAGTTGCACCAACTTATCATATTTTTTTGCATAAACTTCATCCAAGCGATGGTGCTTTCCGGGTCGAATCGCCCTGATCCAGTATATTCGCAAGTTCCAAATTCCGAGACGAATATGGGGTATCCTGCGTCTAGTACCTTTTGAACGTTGTTTCTGATGTCCTGCTTGTGGCTGGCGGCGTAGAAATGGGTTACATAGGCGATGTTGCCGAAGCCGGTGACGGGATTACTCAACACCGTGTCCGCATTGAGGCAGAAAGCGGGGGTTCCCAAGATAATCAGGTTGTCCGGGTCGTTGCGTCGTATTTCGCGGATTACCGTGACATGGAAGGGGCGGATGGTTTTTTTCCAAGGGTCCTTTTTCCCGTCGGGCTCGTTGTATGTTTCGTAAATCAAGTTCGGGAGATTTCCGTATTTAGCGGAGACTTTAGCGAAGAGCGACTTTGAATACTTGAGCCACGGAGTGGGGTCTCCTCCTCCGTGGAAGTCGATTATGGCGTAAAGCCCCAGGCTCACGCATGTTTTTAGGAACTTGTCTATACGTCTCATGGTTCCTTTGGGATTGTCGCGGTAGGAGTATTCTCCCGCCTCTGGCAGGATGGGTAAGCGCACTATGTCGCATTTCCATGCGTTCTGCAACCACTTGATGCATTCCTCGTTCTCAAACCTTTCGCCTTCTTGGCAATGGAAAAAACTCATGCCGTGCAGTGCCACGGGGTCGCCGTTCTGGTCGACGATGTATCGCCCTTTCACGGACAGCGCTCCATGTTTCCATACAGGGGTTCCTGGAGGGGCGCCGTTTCTTGGGCCACTTGGAGTCGCAGGTGTTGGCGGTGTTGGCGGTGTTGGCGGTGTTGGCGGTGTTGGCGGTGCCACGGACTTTGCCTGTGTGTGTGCAGGTGCGTTCTTGGCGTAGAAAAACGCTCCGCACCCTAGACCGATGAAGCTCAGCAATGCGAGTATTATCCAAACACCACGGGAGGATTTTTGTCTCACTGCGGGCCCTGGCTTCCTAGTGGCGGGAGAAGTGCGTCCGCCTGCTTTCGCTTGGCGTTTCAATCGCATTTGGGAGTGCCTCGGCGCTCCGGTGCGTTTTTGCGCCTTAGGTGCGGGGTTAGGCTTGGGTTTTGGGGTAGGTTTGGCGGAGGTTTTCGCTCTTGGTCGCGGAGTGGGAATAGGGGTCGGGCGTGGTTCCGGGCGAGCCGTGGGTTGACGACGGGCGTTTGATGGTGGCCGGACGCTGATCACAATATCGTCTTCGTCGGGGATATCGACCGATATTGGCTGAGGGGGGGGCGTGGGTGCTTCG
>WFSE01000055.1 GCA_015486135.1 Lentisphaeria bacterium | reverse complement strand
GACTCAATGGATGGATATGTTCCTGTCCGCTGGCAAATCAATCCGGCAGATGTTGGTTGACTTTTATTATCACTTAGCGCAGAAAATAGTCCCGGAAAGACCCGGGAGGAGCGAGCCGAGAGCGAAAAAGAGAAGACCGAAAAACTTCAAGCTGATGACCTTGCCGAGAGGGGAAATGATTATTGATTGTCACAGAACAACCCTGGGAGGGAAAATGCTTTTTTTATGCTTAAGTAGGGTCTACTGAAAAAGTCGAGAATGGGTTAGTGGCCAGGCAATGAGCCGACGGTGTGCTTTGCACTCCGAGGTGAAATTAACGCCGCCAATGGCCCATTATCGGCTTTCGCGGAATTGCCAATTATTCGGGAATCTCCGCTTTCTTGACTGTAATCTCTAAACTACCGGAGTCCGCCACGATGGAGGACGCATTATCCAATATCTTCCTGATGGTACCCTGTGGATCATCCAACGCCGGGGTGAATTTGCTCACGACCTTCTGACGGAGTGCATTAGGAATAGAAAGATGCCCCATTTTTTGCCCTGTAACCCTGAAATTGGCCGAGTCCATGTCAAACACACCGCTAACTTCGAAAGTGGTAGCGATCGAAAAAAGCTTGGAACGCATGGCGATGTGGACAACATTTCGAGCGTCCACGCTAATCACCATCGCCTCCACTTTATAGGCGGCGGCCTGGTCCTCTTCGCCTTCCGGAACTTCCATCAGAACATCATTGACCAAATACGTTACTTCCGCAGGCGAAAACGTGTACTTGTCATCGCCATACTTGTCGTCTATTCTAGCAACCAGCGCCTTAAGTTTCTCTTTGGCCGCTGTCTGCTCATCCTCACTCAAGGACGGCATCGTGACTTTGGCAGGATAGAACATAAGGCCAAGCGAGCCAACAACCAACACCATGATGGCCGCTCCGATAATGTTACGGATTAACCCCGCCACATTCAGCGAACGCTTGCTGTCTTTAAGCTCCGGACGCAACGTTTCCACGTCCAACTTCACGCCGCACTCGCGGCAAAAAATGGCACCGAGTTGGTTTTCGTGCCCACATTCGGAACATTTGATCATCATTTTTCTACCATCCTTCTTTGATATTAACTCCGAAACAGACCAGCGCGCCCGACCTACCACGCAGATAAAACCCACGGGACGCTTAAGGCACTCATGTCAAGTGCGGTCAAGATAGCATTCCAACGGAAAACTACAACCTCGGAGCATGTGAATGCAAATTTTTCGAGGGTTGCCCCCCCGCCTTGATTTCTCTCCCTGAAAACGCCGCCACACACACGCTCGACGGGAGCAAGGAAGAAACAACCGCATGTTTTTCAGAAAATCCATACCCCCTTTCCCGTTCAAAGCCTTGAGTTTTCACCCACAAGCCCTATCATAAACCCCATGGCAAGACGTATGCACGCTCCGGAGATAGAATGAATACGTTTTCAAATTACATGCGTGGAATCGGAAGAATGATAGGCCCCAGGCCTAGTTGTGCCTTGGCTTTGACCTTGGTGCTAACGTTCGCATGTGTTCCCAAGGCGGTATCCGGAAATCCCGAAGACAAGTACTACGCCGCCAATGCGCTATACAACAAAAAGCTTTACAAACTGGCCGCAGAAGAATACAAGAGCTTCCTCGCCATGCATCCCGATAGCCCGAAAACGCCAAACGCCAAACTAGGTTTAGCCCTCTGCGAGTTTCAAATGCGCAGGTATCGTGAGGCGGAGGCCTTGCTCAGGGACTTGGCAGGCAATAAAGGCGCCCCGCACCAAAACCAGATACACAACCTTTTGGGAGAATGCCTCCTAATCGCTGGAAAACCAGCGGAAGCCGAGCTCGCCTTCCGTTGGAGTGTTGACCGCGGAAAGGAAAAATACTACTTGGAATTACCTGGACTGGGCGAAGCAACAAGCGAATCCCCCAAAATAGCCGTCCCAACCGACTTGGAGCCATTGGAGCGAAGTTACGCTGGCCTCGTGGAGGCCCTGTACCAGCAAGGAAAATGGAAAACAACCGCGAAAACCGCGGCGGAACTGGCGAAAATAGTGCCCAAAGGACAGTATACTCCTAGGGCTAGGTTCCTGGGGGCCTTGGCCGATTACAATCTCGGAAACTATAGTGAAGCTAGCGCCACGTTGCGATCCCTCATTCAGGCCGACCCCAATTTCCCTTATCGCGAAGACGCGTATTTCCTCTTGGGCGACAGCCAATACAAACTGGGGCACATCGATGAAGCCATAAAAAACCACGAAATCGTGGCGCGCCAACTAAAGGGGAAACTCTCGGACAACGCCATGTTCCGCCTAGGATATATCAAGTTCATGCAAAAGGAATACAACGCGGCGACAAAGGACTTCTCCGACCTGAAAGCAATCTACCCGAAAAGCCAGTTCGCCCAGGAAGCGGGCATATACTTGGGCCGATGCTATTTGGAATTGCAAAACTACTCAAAAGCACAAACCATCCTCGGTCCAATGGCCGAAAAAGGCCCCAAACGGGCCGAGGCCACCCTTTGGCTAAGTGAAGTATTCCTACGTCAAAAGAAATTTTCCACGGCCGTGGATATACTCAAGCCAGCCATTCGCCTCTTCGCCACCGACACCTTGGCGCCAAACCTGATATTCAATTACGCCACCGCCCTCTTGGGGCTAAAGCAATACGGCAAGGCCGCGGACGAGTTTGGACGCGTTGCCGAAGATTTCAAAGAGTTCTCTCTGACTCCCGATGCGCTAAGATTAAAGGCGTTTGCCCTGAATCGGGGAGGAAAATACCCTGAAAGCTTGGCGTGTTGTGAAAATTTCCTGAAAAAATACGCCAACGACCCCAAAGCCGAAGACGTGGCTTTCCTAAAAGCTGAAAACCTCTATTTCACGGACAAATACCAGCTGGCCATAAAGACATACAGGAATTTCATCCCTTGGGAAGGCGAAAGCAAATACTCTAGAGAGGCTCGATTCAGAATAGCTAGCGCCCTCTGCGATATGAAAAAATGGGACGCCGCTCTCGTCGAAATGAAACCACTCCTTCAAAAGGGTGTCGAAGGCCGGTTCTTCGAGCAGTTGTACTACATAGCCGGGCTTTGCGAATACAACCAGGGCGAGTTCGGACAGGCAATCAAGGACTTCATGAAATTCGCCAATGAACATCCCACCGCCGAAAATGCGGATGTGGCTATGTTGAAAAGCGCCTTGGCTCACGTAAAACTGGACGAAAAAGACGTGGCGGCGAAAGTATTGCGCAAGCTAGTTGCGACATATCCCAAACGGGCGACATATCCCCAAGCGCTCTCCGAACTCGGAAAGCTTCTCTATTTCCAGAAAAACTTCAAAGAGGCCGAAAAATTTCTCACCATTGTCGCGGCCGATTTCGGACAATCCCCCTTCGCGGCCCAAGCCGAATACTATTTGGCTTGGATCGATATTGAACGCGGCAGGAGCGACAGCGCCTTGGACCGCTTCGGAGACATCGTTCTAAAATACAAGGACAGCGTGTTCGCGCCGGACGCGTTGTTCCAAAGCGGCATATTGCTGCTTGAGAAAAAAAAATACTCCAAGGCCCAAGAGGTATTCTCCAAATTCCTGGGATCCTATCCCGCCGACCCCAAAAAAGACCGAGCCGAATTCTACCTCGCCATCGCTCTGTCCCGACAGGGAAAGGTTGGCGAACATAGCAACGTCTTCAAGACTTTCGTTAAGAACCACCCCAAGTCCTCATTGGTGCAACGCGCATTGTACGAGGACGCTTGGTGGGCTAGGAAAAACAAAAAAATTAAAGAGGCCCGGGAAAGCTACAAAACCCTCTTGAAAGCGTTCCCCGTGGGAAAACTCGCGGAAAGAGCTACTTTCGAACTCGCAGAACTCGAATACGAGAACAAAAACTACGATGACGCCATATCCTTGCTAGACCGCCTGTTGGCAAAGGGGGTGGCCGAATCTCTCAAACCTCGAATATACTACAGAATAGCGTGGTGCCTCCTAGGAAGAAAACAAGACTCCGACGCACTGGAGTATTTTGAGAAACTATTGCAAGAGTTTCCAGACGACACCAATGCGGCCGTCGCCGCTTATCAAGCTGGAGAACTGCGATTGAAAGACAAAGATTTCGAAACCGCCATGCAACGATTCCAGACCGCCGTATCTGCCAAAAACAACGCTCCAGTCAAGGAACTGGCCACATTGCGCCTTGGGGAAACGCAAACCCTGACTGACCGCTGGGATGCCGCCCGACAAACTTTTGAGACATTTATGGCGGCGTTCCCTCAAAGCCCCCATAGCCGGAGAGCTAGGCTCTGGAGAGGCTGGTGTCTAGAAAACCAAAAGAAATTCCGCGATGCCATTAGCGATTACGAGGCGGTCCTCAAATTCAACATCCGCGACGACCTCGGCGCTAGGGCGCAGTTCCAGATTGGCGAGTGCCAAATGGCTATGAAAAAATATGACGATGCTATCAAGACTTTCGTTCTCGTCGAACTAAACTATTCGGCCTTTACGAAATGGGCTGCCAGAGCGGCGCTTGAACTAGGACAATGCCTCGACAGAAAAGGGGACAAAAAACACGCCTACGAGCAATACAAAAAAGTTGTCGCTAAGTACAAAAAAACGGAAGAAGCCGTGGTCGCAGCGGATCTGATTCAACGTCTCAAGCCTTATATGACAGGCGAATAGACATCCGCCCAAACCCTTTTTGTTCCGCATCGCTTTCTTCAGAAAACAATAAATTCCCCGTTAGTCTCGTTCTATGCTTGAAACTAAACGGACCACGCTCTACCTAGTGGCTAGTAGGGAACGGGATCGGGGCCAGCACTTCTGACTTCGGTTAAAGTGCGAAACTGCTCCCGGGCATAGTGGCTGATGGTAGCGTGGACCATGAGTAACAAACAAAAAAGGAGACTGTCATGAAAAAAAACATCGCATTCTTGCTGGTTCTCGCCATCGCCTGCGTAACGGGTAGCGAATCGTTCTCTCAAGACAATCATTTTCAACCCCGACCAAACACGAAGAGGCCCCAGCGTCCCGAGCGAGGAGACATGGCCAAGTTCAAAGGCAAGAAAAACGATCGAAAAAAACCAGCGTTCATACTGGCGGTCCTGAGGCAAAAATATCCCGACCAGTTCAAAGAGTTGATGGCGCTTCGTCAAAGCGACCCCAAACAATTTCGCGAAGAAATGAAAAAGCTCACCCAAAAGTTGTGCGAGGAAAGAAATCAACAGAAAAAAGAGTTGGCGGAACTCGTGAAAAAATACCGGGAAAACCCCTCGGACGACACAAAAAAACAAATCATGGAAAAACTGTCAAAACAATTCGACGAGAGATTGGCAGTCATGGAGAAAGCGGTCGATAAATTCAGCGAGAAACTGGACAAGATGAAAAGCAAGCTCCAAAAACGAATCGACAATAAAAACGCCATCGTCGAGCAACGATTTAAAGATCTAACCATGGATCCCGTGCTGAGATGGTGATACGAACGCCGGGGTTGGGGCCCCCCTCCGCAAAGCCGGAACGGTGGCGCGGAAGGGGCCTGCCCGAGGAACGACGGGCCTGAGTATCAGGCAACGTGCGAACTGGCCTTGGATATCAAAGACAACGAGGTCAGCGGTGACTCTCCAGCTTTCGCGGAATTGGCAAGAGCCTCAAATCGAGTGGCAAACATTAGTCGCTTGGCGATTTGCCTAGTGTTCCCCTCTTTACAGCATATGCCCCAAGCGTTTTTTTTTGGTTTCGAGGTATTTCCGATTATGTTCGTCCGGTTCTATGATGATTGGAATCCGCTCGGCTATTTCTATACCATGCCCCTCGAGTCCGACAATTTTCCTAGGATTATTGGTAAGTAATTTCACGCTTTTCACTCCAATATCGGCGAGAATTTGAGCACCAATCCCGTAATCTCTCAAGTCGGCGGGAAAACCCAGTTTTTCGTTCGCCTCCACGGTGTCGCACCCATTGTCCTGCAACTTGTACGCGTGAAGCTTGTTTTTCAGTCCAATGCCACGTCCTTCCTGGCGCATATAGACTACAACACCAGCGCCTTCCTCGGCAATCATTTTCATGGCGGTCCGCAGTTGAGGGCCACAATCGCAACGCTTCGAGCCGAATACATCTCCGGTCAAACATTCGCTATGCATTCTAGTCATCACACCATCCTGTTCCGACACGTCCCCCAATATCAAGGCCATATGCTCCAGCCCATCCACCAGCGACGAATACAACCTAAGCTTGAAAATCCCCCATTCCGTCGGAAGCGAGACCGTTTCGTCCAAACGCACAAGGGCTTCGTTCTTTCTGCGATAGGCTATAAGTTCCGCTATCGAGCACAACTTAAGGCCGTGTTCGCAACGGAATTCGGCCAAATCCGGTAGACGCGCCATGGAACCGTCTTCATTCATTATCTCGCAGATAACTCCGGCTGGATACAATCCCGCTAGAACCGCCAAGTCAACCGCGGCCTCCGTATGTCCAGCGCGACGCAAAACCCCTCCGGAACGGGCCATTAACGGAAAAACATGCCCCGGAGCAACAAAATCCGAACGGGTGCTGGCGGGATCTATCAACGCCGCTACTGTCGTAGCCCTATCAAATGCGGAAATCCCCGTGCTAACCCCCTCCCGAGCATCCACACTAACCGTGAACGCCGTCTGGAATGGGTCCTCTATTGGCGCCATCTCGCGGAGCTCCAAGGCCTTTGCGCGTTCCTCAGTCAAAGGAACACATATCAATCCGCGGCCATGCTTTGCCATGAAATTGATTTTCTCGGGCGTGGCTTTGGATGCGGCCACCACCAAATCCCCCTCGTTCTCGCGGCCCTCGTCATCAGTTAAAACCACGATCTCGCCTTCGGAGAACGATTTTATAACATCTTCTATTCTATCGAACTTGTTGTCCATCTGAAAATCCATTTGCGACGCTTAGTTGAACGGGTGGCACGGCACCCGACAAAAAAGAAAGTCAGCGACACCTTGATCACGTACCGCCGTTGCGGCTCCTGTATTCCGCAATCAAGCGCCGGATCCCATCATCCAGCGATATCTCCGGCTTCCACCCCATGGCGTGTATTCGCGAGGAATCCATGATTTTACGCGGCGTTCCATCGGGCTTCGACGCGTCCCACGATGTTTTTCCCGCGAATCCCGCGGCGGCCGCCACCTTCGCGGCCAAGTCCTTTATGGATATTTCCTTGCCACTCCCGACGTTGATCACTCCGGGGTCGTTGTGGCGCTCCAACAAGAAAACCACCGCCGCGGCTAAATCGTCCACATCTAAAAACTCCCGCAACGCCGAACCGGTTCCCCACAAGACAACCTCGTTCTCTCCAGCGTCCGCGGCATCCGCGTAACGCTTCACCAAAGCAGAAAGAACATGGCATGTCGCCAAGTCGAAATCATCGTTTTTCCCGTACAGGTTGCATGGCATCACCGATATTGTATTCATGCCGTACTGCCTGGAATAATGCCGCGCCATTTCGCATCCCGCTATTTTCGCGACGGCATAAGCCTCGTTAGTAGGCTCCAACGGCCCCGTCATAAGGTATTCTTCCTTTATTGGCTGCGGACAATCTCTCGGATAGATGCAACTACTGCCAAGGAAACAAAGTTTTTTCGCTCCCGCCAGCCAGGCGTAGTGGATAACGTTGGTTTGTATGGCCAAATTGTCGCGGATGAATTCGGCGGGACGCTCGTTGTTAGCCTTGATCCCACCTACTTTGGCCGCGGCGAGAATAACAACGTCCGGTTTTTCTGATTCGAAAAAATCCCTTACCGCCGCTTGTTCGGTCAAATCGAGCTCGCTCCTGGAGCGAGTCAGCGTGTTATCGAATCCCAACGCCGAAAGATGCCTTAAAATAGCCGACCCAACCATGCCGTTGTGACCAGCCACGAAAATTTTTTGCTCTTTTTTCAAATCAAACATTGGCGCCTACATCGGTTGCCCCAAATCAAGGCCAGCCGCCTTCTATTTCCTCGAATCGGCCAAGACCTTTTCGTCGCGGGCTAATTCCATGTCGGACTCGACCATCATTTCCACCAACCCCTCGAAAGACGTCTCGGGACTCCAGCCCAACTTGTCCCGCACCTTCGACGCGTCACCCTGAAGAAGCTCCACCTCCGAGGGACGGAAATAGCGGGCATCTATCTCGACGAACTTGTTCCAATCAAGATCAAGCGAACCGAAAACTTTTTCCAGAAAATCCTTGACGGAATAAGATTTTCCCGTAGCTACAACATAATCGTCTGGCTCGTCGGCTTGGAGCATCATCCACATAGCCTTGACATAGTCCCCGGCGAACCCCCAGTCTCTTTTCGCATCCAAATTCCCTAAAAACAACTTGTCCTGCAATCCAAGCTTTATCCTAGTGGCGGCGCGGGTAATCTTCCTAGTCACGAACGTCTCGCCACGCCTAGGACTCTCATGGTTGAACAATATTCCATTCACGGCGAAAAGGCCGTAGGCCTCTCGGTAATTCACAGTTTGATGATGCGCAAACACCTTGGCGCACGCATAAGGGCTCCGGGGGTGGAACGGAGTTGTCTCCCTTTGGGGAACCTCGGGCACTTCCCCGAACATTTCCGAAGAACCGGCTTGGTAGAAACGAATCTCTCCTCCAGCGTGTTCGCGGTAGTCCCTGATCGCTTCCAACACTCGCAACGTCCCGAGCCCAACAACGTCCACCGTATATTCCGGTTGATCGAAAGAAACACGGACATGGGACTGAGCTCCAAGATTGTAAAACTCATCTGGACGAATCGATTCCAGAACCTTCCTTATATTCCCCGCGTCGTTCAAGTCCCCGTAATGGAGAAACAACCTGTCCGCCGAATGCGGGTCCTGGTATATATGGTCTATACGACCCGTGTTGAAGGAACTCGCACGGCGAATAACACCGTGTACCTCGTAGCCCAGCGACAATAGCAACTCCGCCAAGTAGGAGCCGTCCTGCCCGGTGATACCCGTTATCAAAGCTTTCTTCAAAACAGCCTCGCTTTCAGTTTCAAATTCCCGTAGGCGATCACGCCCCTTACGGGTAGAATACGGAATATACAACCACCGCGACATTATGCCAGAAATTGCGAAACAATTGCCGAGCGCCTCACGATTTGACACCTCTCAACGCGAATCGCTTGCCTGGCAGTTCTTCTACCACCTTTTTGAGACTGAGGCCCATCAGCAGGGCGAGCACCTCTCCCGTTGCTATCCCCGTAGCCGCGACAAGCTGATCCGCGGATGATTCCCCGTCATCCGCAAGTGCGCCGACTAGCGTCCGCTCTTTTTCCGTCAAATCCAATGCCGACCTGTCCAACTCGTTGTCGACACCCCGTTCTTCCCGCAATCCAGGGGCTTTCATGCCTGGAAGAAATTCAAACTCTTCCAAAATATCGTCTATCGATTCGGTAAGTATCGCGCCGTCTTTTATCAGTTTGTTGCCTCCAGCGGAGCGAGGATTGTCCGCCTCTCCGGGAACCGCGAAAACCAACCGTCCCTGCTCCAGGGCAAAATCCGCAGTAATCAACGAGCCACTTCCAAGTCCAGCCTCAACAACCAGCAAGCCTTGGGAAAGTCCGGCGATAATCCTGTTCCGCATGGGGAAGGTCCGTCGGTTGGGACTTCTCTCCATGGGAAACTCGCTGATAACGGCGCCGCCACTTTCCACAATACTTCGCGCCAATGGAATGTGGTCTTGAGGATGAACCCTCGCCAATCCACCACCCAGAACCGCCACCGTGATTCCACCTGCGTCAACCGCGGCCTTGTGGGCCTCGGAATCTATCCCGTACGCCAACCCGGAAACAACTATCCAACCAGCGTGGCACGCGTCCGCCGCCAAACGCCCCGCCATGCGGAGCCCGTAACGACTTGGCCTGCGGGTGCCAACTATCCCCAAGGACGACGACAATTCGAAACGGGGTAGCTTGCCACGAACATAAAGCGCCAGTGGAGGATCGTGGATCTCTTTGAGGAGGGGAGGATAGCTTTCATCTTCGAGGGTAACAATGACTACCCCGGCCTTTTCCGCCAACGCGAGTTCCGCGTCCAAATCCACACTGGAACGCCAGCCGGATATATCTCCGGAAATTTTCGCCCCCACCCCGGGTAAACCGGACAACGCTTTCGGAGACGCGTTCAAAATCGCGCGGTAGGACCCCAACGACATCGCAAGTTCCCCCGCTTTCACGGGGCCGACACTAGGAAGCATATTGAGAATGATCAACGCCTCGCGCTCAGTCACAGCAACTCCTTATGGCATCCATGACCATTCCCTTTGAAATAGGCTCTTCCGTGAGCACGGCCTCGCCAATAATTTCCGGCAACACAAACCTTATCTCGCCGTTGACCGCTTTTTTGTCGCTGGCCATCGCATTGTAAATAACCGAGGGCTTTACGCCGGATATGGAGCATGGAATCCGCAATGCGCGAAGGAGATTCTCCTGACGCAACTCCGCCGCGTCGTCAAACCTGCCATCCGCCACCGCAAGACTCGCGGCCATGCACATCCCAATGCCTACAGCCTCTCCGTGGGTGATGTCGGAATACCCAGTCGCCGCCTCGATAGCGTGCGCGAAAGTATGCCCGTAATTCAAAAGCGCTCGAAGCCCCGTTTCGTCGCGCTCGTCACGAGCAACAACCAGCGATTTCAACTCGCAGCACCTAGCGATGACATCTGTCATGAACTCCATGTCCAAGGAGTTTATCTTATCCGCATTGCACTCTAAACGCTCGAAAAACTCGCCATCAAGAATTACTCCGTACTTAACCACCTCCGCCAGTCCTCCGCGTATCTCGCGCACCGGCAACGTGGCGAGCGTCTCGGGATCCACCACAACCACGGCCGGCTGATGGAACGCCCCTACAAGATTTTTTCCCGCGGGAATATCCACCCCGGTTTTCCCCCCTACACTCGAATCAACCATGGCGAGAAGGGTGGTCGGAATTTGAATGAAATCAACACCGCGCATGTACGTCGCTGCCATAAAACCGGCTACGTCTCCAACAACCCCGCCGCCAAGAGCCACGACAACCGATGAGCGGTCGAGACCTGCCGAAACCGCGTCTCCATACAACCCCGACACCGTATCCAGTGTTTTGGATCCTTCTCCCGCCGGAAAAACACTCCTGGCTGGAGATCCGTCGCATAAATTTTTCAATGCGGCCAATACCTTGTCCGCGTAAAGCTTGTCGACGTTGGAATCTGTAACTAGCAACACACGCCGCCTCTTGACGAAAGGGGACAACGTGTCGGAAAGACTACCCACCTTCCCCGGCGCAACCAAAATATTGTACTCCCGGTCGCCAAGGGGTACGTGAATGCGCTTGGAATGCCGTTCGATATCACTCAAAATGATGCTTCTCCCGCTTCCTGGCCTCCATATTCAAAATCATCACCCTTATCCCCTTAAGCTCGTCCTGCATTTCCTTTTGGTTTTTTGCCAAAACATATTTCAGATGATCCGCCGACGTCTGATTCTGCTTCTTTAGCATCTCTATTATGTATCCCATGCCCGCCAATATGAACCCGTACGCCGCCAAATGCAGATTCATCGTGTCAAACCTACCCGTTATCAGGTAGGTCAGTCCCAAAAACACAATCATCGCAATACCCAACCCGGAAAAAATGTACTTCAACATAAGCCAGCGCCTCCAATACCCCCAAAAAAATCCGTCCCGTGGATGAATATACCTCAAATAACACTAAAAATCAACAAGACGGGGCTTAACCATTCTTCCGCAAATTTCCATGCGAAAAAATCAAGAAGACCGCTTGTGGATCGGGCAATAATCGACGCAACGGACGCACGACAGGCATTTCATCTTGTCCGGCTCGAAAATATCCCCCTTGGGCTTGACGGAAAGTGACACCAACGTTCCCGCCACGGCCAGTCCAAAAAACACGCCGACGGCAGTAGCGCCAACACGAAACTTCCACCTCACCCACTCCGCTTCCGCTTGGATCTCCGCGGAAATCGCGGTATCCGCATGCGAGTCGAGAGCCATATGGGACAGCACCATCTCCCTGGCCACGCGGCGATCGCATCCCGCCAAGGGCCCGGACGCGAGATAGCCTGCAAAGCCAAACACCACCACAATCAACGGCGCCAACAATAATGTCCGGGCTAGTTTGCGGATTCCCCGTTTCCTACCCTCCTCCCATCGTGCCGACACGGGCTTACGTATCGCCCCGAAAGAACACGAGTCCGCGCAAAGCGCGCACACCACGCATCCGCCCCCATCCTTCCCGTCCTCGTGCGACGGCGCTATCGTCAAATGCCGCCAAGACACACTTGACGCCCATCGCAGAAGCACCCCGTATGGACAAATATATCGGCAATACGGTCTTGCGACGAAAATTCCGGCTAGCAACACCAGCGCTCCAGCCAAAATCATCCACGGCGGACCAGAAAAACGGAAAAACCCCACAAAAGGATCGAATCGGCAAATGATAAACGCCGTGCCGGTGGCTGCGAACAATACCGCCAAACCCAAATACAAATATGGCGCCAGCCCCAAAACGCGCTCAATCCAGGATGGCACGCGCAACGGCTTCGCGGCGACCACGTCCTGTATCATCCCCAATGGACACACGCCCCCGCAAAACACCCTCCCGAAAAACAATGCGAACACCAACGGCGCGGCAAAATACGCGAACACGTACCAGGGCATCGGCGCCGCGCTGTCACACAACGCCAACGATACATTCTGCAATGCCCCCACCGAACACAGGCAGCCATGCCGAACAAACCCAAAATACGCCAACGAACACACAGACAACAACGCCATCAGGCGCCTGGAACGCCATTTCAACGCGATAAACGCAGCCAACGTCAAAGCCAGAAGCAACAACGACAGGTCAAAAACATGCACTCCCGCTCCAGGGGGTGCGGGCACGGAGGTCGAAGGAATATTATGCCCGCTTTCGAATTCGGGACGCGGAAACCTCGACACCACAGCCGGGCAAATCGGAATAAGGCGCTCGATATAAAACATATCCCCTACTCCCCTCCTATTTCGCTCAAGGTCAAAGGCTTGAAATCCCGGCGTTCCACGCAGCGCTTTTCCACATCCACATCAAGATATTTCCATTCCGAAAAACAGAAGTCGTGGGGATGATAATTTTCAACCCAAGCGCGCAACACCCTGTACGAAACCGGATAATGGGAGAATATCCACGGACAACGTTCGACCAAATATCTCGCCATCCCCGCGTATTTCACGGTTCTATCCGGCGTGTCCGGCATACTCTTAATCTCGTCGAACATTCGATCGAACGCGGAGTCGCGGAAAAACGATCGATTGCAGCTGCCAGCGTTCGGCCCGTAAAAAAGTTGTAGAAAATTCTCAGCGTCAGGATAGTCCGCCACCCACGACACATAATACAGCTGCATGCGCCCCCGAGCCGATTTTTTAAGGAAATTCGGCCAATTATTCAGTACCGGAACGATTTTTATCCCTATGTCTGCCATGTCGTCCACAAACATCTCCGCCAACTCGTGGAAAGTGGCGGAAGTTCCCCCGAAATCCAATGTGAGCTTTAGCCGCTTTCCCGTCTTGGGATCAACCCCCCCGGGAAACCCCGCCTTAGCCAGATATTCCTTCGCCAACTCGACATCATGCTTGGCGTAGGGATTCTCGAACCGCGGATCGTACCCCGCCACACCCTTGGGAATCGGACCATTCGCGGGTGTCGCGCAATGATTGAAAAACTCCATCCTCTTGTCGACATTATACGCCAGGCTTATCGCCTTCCGCAAATCGGCGTTCCCAGCTAAAATCGGATCGACAAAGCAAAATCCCACATAGTAGATTTGCATCCGAGGCGCCTTCACCAATTTTACCCCGCGGGCTCTCAACGCCGGCACCAGCTTCCCCTCGCCGTCAACCACGGCCTCGAAATTGTCCTTGTCGACGGGATTCATGTCGAGCTCTCCGCGGAGAAACATAAACCACGCGGTCACGGACTCCGAAACCTGCGGACATACGACCCGATCCAACAAGGGAAGGCGACGCTCCCTATCCTCCGCGTTTTCCGCCTCGCGGAAATATTCCTCGCGGTAGTCGGGATTACGCTCGAATTCCAGCTTGTAACCCCGCCGCCATTCCACCAACCTGAACGGCCCGGACCCAACGGGATGACTTCCAAAATCCTCGCGGTACATCTCGACCGCTTCCCTAGGCACGACCGACATGTACGGCATCGCCAAAGCGTAGAGAAAACGGGGGTCGGGTTTGGCCAAACGTATCTCCAACTCCCGGTCGTTGACAAACTTTATCCCCTCGCATCCCTTGTCGTAAACAGAGAAATCCCATTCCGGACTGGAAGCCGTCGCTTTCCGGAACTCGCCGATCCCGCGAATCTTGCCACGAATCAACCAGTATCCAGGAGAATGAACACGCTCGTCAGCCAACCTCAAAATCGAAAACGCAACATCGCTGGCGGTGACGCGCCGACGCTTGAAACACCCCGTGTCGTCGACCCCGAAGCACTTGTCAGGCTGAAACCACAGGTCGCCCCGCAACTTCAACCGAAACGCCGTCATCCCTCCGCCAACCTCAGGCATGGACTCGAGCATGGACGGCTTCAACTTGTATGGACGCTCCAAATAATCGTACTCCAAAGGAGTGTCGTACAACTCCCCAACCATTTTGGCGCTGACCAAATCCGCGGAAAGCGCGGGATCTAAAGTGTTCACGCGACCACCTGGAGATACTCGGAGAACCCTCTCCTCCCGAACTCCGCCACCATTGGACGAAACTCCCTCGCCACACCCCGAAAACAGGCCAATCATGGCGCACGCAACCAGTAAAAATTTCCAGTCAAACTTCACAGTTAATGTCGCCTCAACTACCAAAAACGCTACGAGTACCGACCACCGCACCAAACACAACGTAAGCCCTAACACCTAAATTGCCAAACGCTTTCCTCTCTCCTCCCTAGACTCTCCTCCCCAGATTAGGGACAGGTTAATAATCTCTTCTTAGGGCTTGCTGAAAAAGTCGGAAACGTGCCGATGATTAGGCGACGAGCCGCTGGCGTATAGGCATACTCCTAGGCGAAGGCAACGTGATCAGCGGTGCGTTTCCGGCTTTCGCGGAATTGGCAAACGCCTCAAATCGCTAGTCGGCTCCAAGGCTTTTGGGAGGTCTGCTCCCAAAACCTTGGAGATGACACCGCTAAGAAGGGATTTAACCCCATGAAAATAAATTACTTGCCAATTATTCAGTGAGCCCT